>JBFFFX010000082.1:0-9082 GCA_041557775.1 Acidimicrobiia bacterium
ACGTGCCCGATGCAACGCACCTCTTCGTCTCCGTCGGCGGCGGTGGCCTGCTCACCGGCGTCGCCACTGCGGTACTCGGGATGAATCCGCGGGTGCAGGTCGTCGCCGTCGAAACCGACGGGGCCGATGCGCTGGCTCGATCGCTCGCCGCCGGCGAGCCGGTGACGATCGAACCGACCTCGATCGCCAAGACGCTGGGGTCACCCTATGCCGCGGAGGCCATCGTCGAACTCGCCACGACCCGGCTGGCGGACGTGGCCGTCGTGAGCGATCGGGCCGCGGTCGAGGCGCTGCGCTTCATCGCCGAACGGCTCAAGGTGATCGCCGAGCCGGCGGCGTCGTGCACCCTTGCCGCCGCCGATACGTGGCGCGACCGTTTCACCCCCGGCGACAAGGTGGTGCTGCTGCTGTGCGGCGGCAACGTCTCGCTCAGCGACGTCGCGGAATGGGAGAGGCGGTTCGCGACCCGTTGAGCAGCGGCGCCTGACGACGCCGCGCCGGGTCTCAGCCGTAGTAGTCGGGCTCGTTGCCCGCACGCCACTTGATGTTGCACCCCATCGAAGGCTGCTGCTGCGCCGGGGCCGGCGCCCCGCTGCGGACTGCCTCGATCGCCGCCCGCAGCTCTTCCCCCGTCGTCGGGACATCGCTGTTGGGGCGGCTGCCATCGAGACGGCCCCGGTAGGCGAGCCTGCGGTCGGCACCGAACAGGAAGAAGTCCGGCGTGCACGCTGCGGTGTAGGCCTTCGCCACGTCTTGGGACTCGTCGTGGAGGTACGGGAAGACGTAGCCGCGGCTCGCCGCTTCTGCGGCCATCGCCTCCGGCGAGTCCTCGGGATACGTCGCCACGTCGTTGGCGTTGATGGCGACGATCGCCACGTCACTGCCGGCGTAGTCCCGGCCGAGGGCGGCCAGTTCCGACGCAACGTGCTTCACGTACGGGCAGTGGTTGCAGATGAACATGACGAGCAACGCCCGTGCGTCGCCGAAGTCGTCGCGGCTCACCGTCTCCCCCGTGACCACGTCGGGCAGCGAGAAGTCGGGCGCCTCGGTCCCCAGGGGCAGCATCGTCGAGGTGACGGCCATCGTGTGTCCTTTCGTCGAAGATCTCAGTCGGGAACGCCGCGGCGGCGGAGTGCGTCGGCCAGTCCGTCGATGTCGGCGACGGTGACGGTCATACCGGGATGCTTCATCATGTCGCCCGCGACGAGGGCGGGGACGGGCTCGGCGAACTTCACACAGAGGCCTCGATCCACGTTGGTGCCGAAGCTGACGCCGCGGTCGACGAACGAACCCCGCGGACCGATCGCCCGGTACCACTTGTAGCCGCCGGACATCTCCATGCCGGTGATGTTCGACAGCGCCGTCCGCAGCCTCCACCGGCCGAAGCGGACGGAGAGCTCGTCATCATCAACCGTCACTTCGGAGTTGTCCGGGTTGATGCCCAGGACCCGGAGCATCCAGCGGTACCGGTCGTCGAAGGCGAAGGGAAAGCGCTCCATCCCGCCCAGTGAAGCAGACCGCGCGGCGATAGCGCGCATCGCACCCCTCGTGGAGCGACGACCACTCATCGGCGAGCACCCGCCACGACCTGCTCGCCATCGGCTGCGTGGGGCTGCATACTCGGTGCATGGACGAAGCTGCAGCCAAGGCCACCCTCAAACGCTACCTCGACGTCGCCCGGGACTCCCTCTTGTGGAAGCTCGAGGGCCTCTCCGAGTACGACGTACGTCGTCCACTCACTCCGACCGCGAGCAACCTCCTGGGCATCGTCAAGCACGTGGCGAGCGTCGAGAACGGCTATCTCGGGGACATCTTCGGACGCCCGTCGGGTGAGCCGCTCCCCTGGTTCGACGAAGGCGCCGAAGCCAACGCCGACATGTGGGTCACACCCGAGGAGACCCGGGAGGACGTGCTCGGCCTGTACGCGCGAACACGGGCGCACAGCGACGCCACCATCGAAGCGCTGTCGCTCGACAGCGTCGGCGAGGTGCCGTGGTGGCCGGAGGACCGTCGCGTGGTGACGCTCCATCAGATCCTCGTGCACATCACCACGGAGACCCACCGCCACGCAGGCCACACCGACATCATCCGAGAGCTGATCGATGGCGCTGCCGGCCTCCGTGCCGAGGCACCCAACCTGCCCGACGGCGACGCCGAGTGGTGGGCGGCATACCGCGCCAAGGTCGAGGCTGCTGCCGAGGCGGTTGCCACCTGAACTCGAACGACGACGCTGATGCCGCAGCGAAGATCTCGGCAGCCGCGGCCCCGACTCCCAGCCTGGAGCGCCGAACACAGGCCCAGCCGGGACGGCCTCAGGGGGCCCGTACGAGTTGAAGAGCGGCCGCGGAACGCGTCCAGCATTCCGGCCGGAGCGACCAAGAAGCCCTCTCCGGGCGACGGACAGTCGCACCCGCCGCTCGGTGCGGGCCGACTTCGGTGCTCGACCAGGAATGGAGCGAGGGAGTCGGAGGAGCGAACGAGCACGGCGAGATCCGGGCCTTCCGGCGCGGCTCGACGCTGCTGTGGGCAATCCGGCCCACGGCTTGGAGGGCAAAGGTGACCTGGTCAACCTCGGGATCTGCTCGGCAGCGGAACTCGCCGAGGCTCTGGCACGGCACGAACCGTCGGTCGTACCCTCCGGGGCTACTCGGCCGGTGCCGTTTTCCTCTTGAACCCCGGTCCCCCGAATCGGATGATGGGGGCAGCGGCAGCGGAGGTGGCGAGCCGTGTCGGCGAGAACGACCGAACACCAGTATTGGGAAGATCGCTCGGAGACCTTCGACCGGGACAGCTCCTACATCGTCGGGGACGATCTGACCCACGACATCAAACGGTGGCTGCACGGTCAATTCACGAGCACGGATGCGGTGATGGAAATGGGCTGCGGGACCGGCACCTTCTCAGAGGCGGTCGCCCCGCTCGTGAAGGACTTCGTCGCTACCGACCTGAGCGAGCCGATGCTCGAGCAAGCCAGGGCCAAGCTCAGCGAGCACCGCAACGTCAGGTGTGAGCAGCACGACGCCTACAAGACCGGTTTCGACGACTCGGCCTTCGACGCGGTGCTCTTGGTCAACCTCCTGCACATCGTCCACGAGCCCGCCTTGATCCTCCACGAATGCTCCAGGGTGGTGAGAGACGGCGGCAGGGTTGTCGTGGCGGACGTCACCTCGCAGGGGACCCCGCTCCTGGCGGGGATGAGGTTGGGACTGCGCTACTTGAGAAGGTGGGGCCGCCCGCCGGCTGCGAACCACAACGTGAAGCTCGACGACCTGGTGCGCCTGACCCAAGGAGCCGGGTTCCTGGTGAAGGAGGAAGCCATCGTCGGAACCACAGTCAAGGCGGCCTGCGTGACCGGCTATAAGCAGGGCCGGCCGACGGCCGCTACCTGATTCGGACACGCGATCACGATCGGCCTGCTGTTCTGCGCCCCGCAGTGGCCCTGCGTCATCGGTAGGAGCGCCCGATGGCTCCGGCGCTCGTCATCATCGGCGTCACCGACATCGTGGGTCCACGGAGATGCGGTCGAGGTGTCGGTGACGACACAGCGGACCGTGCGGTCGCCCGTCACGGCAGGGCCGTCGGCGAGTTCGTCCCGGCCCACGCCGGCCGGACGACCAAGTACCTGGGTTGATGCGTAGGAAGTAGCGTCCGCCATCCAGACGGCGCCGGCTGATACGGGCCCGCCGATCAGAATCGGTGTCCACCGACGATGTCGGAAGGGCCGCCCGTGGGGCACCAGGCGTAGCTCCGCCCGACACGAGGCTCCCGTGGAGGTTGCCGCCCACATCCTGCCGGTTTTACCGCTGCAGCAGGTGGATCCTCGCCTCGATCGGACCGTCGACCAGAACCGGGTTGCCGTCACCTCGCGACCGAGACACGCTGGCAACCCGGTTCCCCTTCGGAAGGCTGGAACGCCGAGAACGTTGGCGAGCTCTCCTCACACCACGCAATCCTCGGCACAGTCGAGGGCACCGGCAGTGGTGATACAATTTGAGCACTCGCTCAAAGTTTGTGAGGTCTTCGCATGGTGAAGGACAACCCCGGCAAGGTGAACCGGCGCCGCGTCGCGATCGTGGACGGCCTGCGCACGCCGTTCATGAAATCCGGCACGACGTACCGCGACATGACGACACTCGAGCTGGCCACGGCCTGCATCACGGAGCTGATGGAGCGGTCGCCGGTGCGGCGCGAAGACGTGGATCAGATCGTCTTCGGTGCCGTGGTTGCCGACATCGCCGGACCGAACATCGCCCGCGAGGTCGCGATGCGCGGCAACTTCCCTGCCTCCGTCGACTCGTACTCGGTCAGCCGCGCCTGTGCGACCAGCACGCAGGCGATCGTCAACGGCACGCAGGCGATCCTCACCGGTGACGCCGACATCGTGATCGCCGGCGGGGCCGACAGCCTCTCCAAGCCACCCATCCTCTACGACGACGCCGTCGTCGACGCCCTGATGGCCGCCCAGAGCGCCAAGGACATCACCGGCAAGGCTCGGGCGTTCACCTCGCTGCGTCCCGGCGACCTGGCGCCGAAGCCGCCGGCGCTCGCCGACCTGTCGTCCGGCCTCACGATGGGCGACGCCGCGGAGAAGATGGCTCGGGAAAACGGGATCAGCCGCGAAGCGCAGGACGCCTACGCCCTCGCCTCCCATCAGAAAGCCGTCGAAGGTTGGGAGAAGGGGGTCTTCGACGACGAGGTCATGACCCTCCCGGTGCCGCCCCGCTATCGCGAGACGGCCTCCCGGGACGGCATCCCCCGGGCCGGCACCTCCCTCGAGGCCCTTGCCAAGCTCCGCCCCGCCTTCGACCGCAAGTACGGCACCGTCACGGCCGGCAACAGCTCGCCGCTCACCGACGGCGCCGCGGCGGTGCTGCTCATGGAGGAGTCGGCGGCGGCGAAGCTGGGGCTCGTGCCGCGGGCGTTCATCCGCTCGTGGGCCTTCGCCGGGCTCGACCCCTCGTGGCAGATGTTGATGGGCCCCTCGTTCGCCACACCCATCGCCCTCGACCGCGCCGGCATGACCCTCGACGACATCGACGTCATCGACATGCACGAGGCGTTCGCCGCGCAAATGCTGTCCAACCTGCAGGCGTTCGCCTCGGACGAGTGGGCCTCGCGCTACCTCGGCCGGAAGAAGGCCATCGGCGAGATTTCCGAGGAGAAGCTGAACCTCTACGGAGGCTCGATCTCCCTCGGCCATCCGTTCGCCGCCACCGGAGCCCGCCAGGCACTGACGATGGCGAACGAGCTGGTACGCCGCGACGCCGGCACCGCCCTCATCACCCAGTGCGCCGCCGGTGGCCTCGGCGCCGCCCTGATCCTGGAGCGCTGACATGACCTCGACGATCCCCGAACTCGAACACATCCGCTTCTCCGTCGATGACGAGGGAGTCGCAACGGCGCTCCTCGACCGCGCCGGCGAGCGGATGAACACGATGGGTCCCGAACTCGCCACCGACGTCGAGGCGGTCGTCTCCCGCGTCGAATCCGACGATGCGATCAAGGCGCTCATCATCGGGTCGGCGAAGCAGGACAACTTCCTCGCCGGTGCCGACATTCGCTGGCTGGCGCGCCTGGATGATGCCGCCGTGGCGCTCGAGCTGCTCGGCAAGGCGCACCAAGTGTTCCAACGGCTCGAAGACCTCCACCGCTCCCACGGCAAGCCGGTCGTGGCGGCGATCCACGGTCCCTGCCTCGGCGGCGGACTCGAGCTGGCGATGGCCTGCGGAATCCGAATCGCCAGCGACGATGCGAAGGCAACGCAATTGGGTCAGCCGGAGGTCAAGCTCGGCCTCATCCCCGGGGCGGGCGGAACGCAGCGTCTGCCGCGCCTCGTCGGTATCGCCACCGGGCTCGACCTGATGATGACCGGGAGGTCCGTGCGCCCCAAGCAGGCGTTGAAGATGGGCCTGATCGACGAGGTGTGCCCGGAGCAGTCGCTGCTCGAGGTGGCCCACCGGCGCGCGGTGGCGGCGATCGGCCGCTCGTCCACCGACGGCGGCGGCGGACCGCTGGCATTGCTCAAGACGTGGCTGTCGCCGAAGCACCTGCAGGAGCTGGCGCTCGAGGACAACCCCGTGGGCCGCAAGGTGCTCTTCAAGAAGGCCCACGAAGCCATGATGAAGGAGACGCGGGGCAACTACCCGGCGCCGGTGTCGATTCTTCGCGCCGTGCGCGTCGGCGCCGAGGAAGGGATCGAGGCGGGCTATGCGGCCGAGCTCGAGGAGTTCGCCAAGGTCGTCGTCTCCCCGGAGGCGAAGGCGCTCATCGGTCTCTTCCTCGACAGCACGGCGCTGAAGAAGGACCGCGGTATCGACGGCGACGCAGTACCGCGCTCCATCGCCAAAGTCGGTGTCTTGGGCGGCGGGCTGATGGGCGGCGGCATAGCTGCGGTGAACACGACGAGAGCCGGCGTCCACAGCCGGATCAAGGAGATCGACGACGCCGGCGTCCAGCGCGGGCTGGCCTATGTGAAGAAGGTCGTCGACGGTCAGGTGAAGCGCCGCCGGATCCCGGAGCGGGAGGGCGAGCGGTTGATGCAGCTCGTCACCGGATCGACCGACTACCGCGGTTTCGCCGACGTCGACATGGTGATCGAGGCCGTCTTCGAGGATCGCGAGCTGAAGCGTTCGATCCTCCAAGACATCGAGGGTGTCGTGCGGGAGGACACGATCTTCGCCTCCAACACCTCGTCGATCCCGATCGCCGACATCGCCGCGGCGAGCAGCCGGCCGGAGACGGTGATCGGGATGCACTACTTCTCGCCCGTCGAGAAGATGCCGTTGCTGGAGATCGTCGTGACGGACGCAACGGCCGACTGGGTGACAGCCACCTGCGTCGACTTCGGCAAGAAACAGGGCAAGACCGTGATCGTCGTCGACGACGGACCGGGCTTCTACACCTCGCGGATCCTGGCCCCGTACATGAACGAAGTCGGGCATCTCCTGAAGGAGGGAGTCCGGATCGAGGCCATCGAGCAGGCCATGGTCCGGTGGGGCTTCCCCGTGGGGCCGATCACGCTCATGGACGAGGTCGGGATCGACGTCGGCGCCAAGGTGACCAAGGTGATGACCGAAGCCTTCGGAGACCGCCTGACTCCGCCGGAAGCGTTCGGGCGTCTGCTCGAGGACGATCGCAGAGGTCGCAAGAACGGCCGAGGGTTCTTCCACTACGACGACGGAAAGAAGGGTGACGTCGACTCCTCGATCTACGACGTCATCGGCGTCGAGACCAGCATTCAGCTGGCGGAGCGGACCATCCAGGACCGCCTCGGCCTCCTCCTCGTGAACGAGGCGGTGCGTTGCCTCGAGGAAGGCATCCTGCGCAGCGCCCGCGACGGTGACATCGGCGCCGTTTTCGGCCTCGGCTTTCCGCCGTTCCGCGGTGGACCGTTCAGCTTCATCGACAGGATGGGCGCGGCAGACGTCGTCGGCCGGCTCGACAACTTCGCCAAGGTGCACGGCGAGCGCTACGCAGCCGCCGAGCTGCTGCGCAAGCACGCCGAGGAAGGTGTGCGGTTCCGCGCAGAGTGAGCCACCGGAGCGCCGTGCGAGCTACGGCGTTCGTCGTCAGCCGACGCCGAGGATGCGGTCGGGGGTGATGAGGATCACCGTGCGCTTCTCGCGCGCCATGACGCGGTCGTACTCGTCATAGTCCTCATGGGTGCCACCGGCCGCCTGGAAGACCTCGCGCAGCAGCAGCCGGAGCCGCTCGGCGTCGACACCCTCGTGCGGATCCGCGGGCCCCATGATGTCGACCGGACCTTCGACGCCGGCCCACGCCCACCCGTCCCGAAAGGTCAGCGACGCCCGGCCGCTCGCCCGCATGAGCCGGAGCTTGTGGGCATTGCCCCGCACCACGAACCCGACCACGTCGATGCCGGTGATCGGATGCGCCAGCACGCCGCCGTTGACCAGCGTCGAGTGGATGGAGCCATCGCCGCGAAGCACCGAGACCACCCCGAGGCCTTGATTCCCGCCGATGATGCGTTGCACCGCATCGAGATCAGCCATATCTGCTCCTTCCGCGCGGCCGCCTTCACCCTACGTGGTTCCAAGATGAGCCGAACGACCGGTGGATGACCCCCCGGCGGGTCCATACACTGCAGGAGCGCGAACATTCGATCACCAAAGGAGATGGCCGGTGCGATTTCGCTCGATCTTGGTCCTTGGCCTTGGTCTCGCCGCTGCGGCCTGCAGCGGCAACGTCTTCGATCTGTCCGTAGGCGACTGCTTCGACGATCCGGACGACTTCAGCGAGGTCTCCAGCGTCGAGATCGTCGACTGTGCGGAGCCGCACGACAACGAGGTCTACCACCTGTTCGACCTGCCGGATGGGGACTACCCGGGCTCGGCGTCGGTGGAAGCGTCTGCCGTCGAGGGTTGCCTCGCCGCGTTCGACGCATTCGTCGGCAAGGACTACGCCGAGTCGCGCCTCGACATCACCTACTTCTACCCCTCCCCCGAAACGTGGGAGGGCGAAGACCGTGAGGTCGTCTGCTCCCTCTACGACCTCAACGGCACGCCGATGACCGACAGCCGGCGCGGTTCCGGGATCTAGCCGGGCCGAGGATACGACGAGACGAATGGGCCGCTGCCGCCCCATTTGCGCGTATCAGCACAGCCTCATCGTCGCCGGCGACGCTCAGCTCTTCCTCACGGGCACGACGGAGATGCGCGACACGATGCTGGTGTGGCCGTCGTCCCACTTCACCTCCACGGAGTCGCCGTGGATCGCGGTGACCGTGCCCACGGGCGACGCCTGACCGACCTTCTTCGTGAGCCGATGGACCTTCATGCCGGTCTTCAGCATGTCTCACCTCCTCAATGCAGAGGATACGCGCCACCGCGATGCGGCGCCCGGGCACAAAGACCCGAGCGAATCCAGAACAAGGACCCTGCCGCGAGCTCACCGACCTCCGGGCTGCAGCGGCCTACTCGCCGTACACCGGCGCGCCTTCGTTGAACGCAGCCCAGGCGAACCAGAACTCGTTGAGGTGGATCACGGTGTCCAGCTCCGCACCTGCGAGCGGCCCGTCGAGCCCGACCCCGAGAAGGTTCCACGTCGTTCCGGTTTCCTCGTC
>JBFFFX010000083.1:0-9081 GCA_041557775.1 Acidimicrobiia bacterium
AGCATGAAGTAGATGTTGCCGATCGGCGCCAGATGATCGTGCTTGCCGTTGATCATCAGGACCGGCTGGGTGATCGAATCGAGGACGCCGAGCTCGGAGAGCGCCCACTTGGCGAAGACCTCCCGGTCCCTCTCCCGCGACCACGTCGGGAACGAGGGCGGTCCGCCCGGCTCGCCGAACACGAATTGGGACCGCTTGTTGAGCGCCTCGATGAAAGCCTCGAGCTCGTCGTCGCTCATCCGGTAGCCGAACGGATGGCCGGCGATGGCCACCACGGCCTTGACGTGCTCGGGGTAGCTGCCGGCGAGCTGCATCACCGAATAACCGCCGCGACTGATGCCGAAAGCACCGACGCGGCCGGAGTCGACCTCCGCACGCGCCGCCAGGTAGTCGATGGCGGCGATCCACGCCTTCACCGACGCCGGGTCCCACGGGAAGGGGTTCTCCCCGGTGCCGGGGCCGTCCATCACGAGCGACGCCAGACCCTCGTCGAGCGCCATCTCACCGGCCCAGCCCCGGTCCTCCTTGAACACGTCGGCGCCGCACATCACGAGCACGGCGGGCACCGGGTTGTCGGGCCCGGCATCCTTCGGGGCGCGGAAGTGGGCCGTGATCGTCTTGTCCTCGCAGGCGATCTCGACGACCTCGAGGGGCGGATCGAGGTGGCGGCACGCCTTGCGATACGCCCGGGCGCAGTCGGCGCTCACGTCGGCCTTCGCCAGCGTGATCTCCCCCGGGAAACGGCCGATGGCGTAGTACGTCTTCGCCTGCAGATAAGAACGGCGCGCTCCCTCCAGGTCGCCGGCCGCTTCCCTCCGGTCGCCCTCCTCCTCGTGGCGCTGCCCGGCGGCCTTCCACACCGGGATCCATTTGTCCTCGGTGGTGCCCTCGAGCTGGGCGACGAGCGCCTCCAACTCGGCGAGATCGTCGATCATCGAGAACCAACGGCGGTAGAAGCCGCCGTGCTCCACCACGAAGGGGTCCTCACTCGGGGCGAATCCGAGCGACGTGGTCATGCTGTTCCTCCCGGGTCGGGGTCGTGTGCGTTGGGCAGCGTCGGGTGATGGATCCTCACAGTCGCAGCAGCGCCTTGGCGGTGTCGGTGACGATCAGGCGTCGCTCGTCGTCGGTGAGCCCGGGTATCGCATCGATCGTGGTGAGCGGATCGAGATCGCCGGCCTCGAAGGGATAGTCCGTTCCGACCATGATGCGGTCGGCGCCGACCAGATCGATGAGGTAGCGCAGCGCCTGTGGATTGTGCACGATCGTGTCGAAGTACAGGTCGCCGATCACCTCCCGCGGCGGCGTGGAGAGGTCGGTGTCGGCCACGCCCGGCATCCCCTCCCATCCGCGCTGCAACCGGCCGATCTGGTACGGCAGGAAGCCGCCGCCGTGCACGACGCACACCCGCAGGTCGGGGTGGCGATCGAAGACCCCCGCCATGATCAGCCGGGCGATGGCGATCGTCGTCTCGGTCGGCCGCCCGATCATGTTGTGCAGGAAGTGCCGCCGCAGGTCGATCCCCGGGAGCGGATCCATGGGGTGGAGCAGCACGAGGCTGCCGGTCTCAGCGGCCGCCGCCCAGAAGGGATCCAGCTCGGCCGTCACCAGGTCGACGCCGGCGACCGTCGTGGCGATCTCGACACCGACCATGCCAAGCTCGCCTGCGGCGTAGCGCAGCTCCTCGGCGGCCTGGTGCGGTGACTGCAGCGGTACGGTGGCCATGGCGAGGAAGCGCTCCGGACGCCGGCGAGCCTCGTTCGCGAGCGCTTCGTTGACGCGCCGCGACCAGCGCTCGCCCACCGCCGCATCGAGTCCGTAGGCGGAGAGGTTCACCCAACTCGACAACACCTGGATCTCGATTCCTGCCCGGTCCATCGCGGCAATCCGGAGGTCGAAATCCACGAGATCGTTGCGAATCGGGAGCGTCGGCTTCCCTCCGGCGATCACCGCCCGGCGATCGTCGGTCAGCGCGATGTCGAAATCGGCGCCGTCGGCGGCGAGCGCCCCGAGCAGCTCCTCGGGTACGCAGTGGGCGTGGACGTCGATGCTCATGTCGCGGCCTCCTTCATGCGAGCGTCGAGCGCTGCGTCCGGCTCGAGAATGTAGATACCGCCGTTGATACGGTCGCTGATGTACACCAGGTGATCCTCGGCGACCCACACGTCGTTGATCTGGATCGCTTGCTGGTCGGGCGGGCACTCGGGGACGTACGACGCGATCTCCACCGGGTTTGCGGGTGCCGCGAGGTCGTACACCCGCAGACCCGCGTTGAAATACGTCACGAACATCAGCTCCTCGCTGCGATAGCTACCGGGTCGATTCTCGTGCAGGCAATGGGCGCCGAAGCGGAGGCCGCGGTCGCAGAAGTCGCCCTCGGGCTCGGGGCACACCGCGATGACCTCCGGGGCGGCCTCCTCGGCGATGTCGACGACCCGGACCAGGTGCGGCGGTCCGTCGCACCCGTCGCTCGTCGCCTCGTCGGTCACGACGACCAGGTCCCGGTTCGGGAGCGGGAGGCAGGTGTGCGTGTCGCCACCGACCTCCCAGTTGAGGTGCGCGACGACCGTCGGGGCGGCGAGGTCCGCCAGATCGAGGATGACCATCCCGCCGTCCCACAGCCCGACGTAGGCGCGATCTCCGTGCACCATCGCGTGATGCGTGTTCCAGTCTTCGCCGGCCGGCCACGACGGCGTCTCGCCACCGGCGGTCCACTGCCCGGGCCACCACCAGCGGCCGACCTCCCGGGGTCGCGTCGGGTCGTCGAGATCGACGATGACCCAGATGCGGCCCGTGTAGCCGTCCGGGGTGGCGGAGACGTAGGCGTAGCGGCCGCCCTCGTAGACGATCCGGTGAACTCCTCTGCCGGTGCTCTCCCAGAACCCGATGCGGCGGGGATCGAAGGGATCCGACAGGTCGTACACCGCCATCCCCGCCGACCAGGGATCGTCGCTGCGGAACCGCTCGTGGTTGGTGAGCAGCAGCCCGTCGGCGACCTGGACCTTGTGCGTGTGGCTGTGCGCGGGTGCCTTCCACTGCCGGACCACGGTGGGGCTGGTCGCGTCCACCACGTCGAGGATCGACGTTCCCATGCCCGACGGCCCGAAGTGCCCCACGTACAACGCATCGCCGCTGCGCATCAACTGCATGCCGTCGCCGTAGCCGCCGAGGTTCGAGTGGCCGATCAGCCGCAACCCACGTGCGCTCTCACCGTGCATGCTCGACACCGGTCGTCGATGCGACTTCCTGCATTGTCCTGCCTTTGCAAACGATTGCAGCAACAGTACTAGCGTGGGCCACCGCGGAGCCAAGGAAGGTCGCATCCATGCCCACCGTCGTCCACGCCCATCAGCTCCCCAAGCTCACCTCGACCCGCGACACGCGCGATCGGATCGACCTCGTGACCGAGGAGACCTTCGGCCTCACCGACCTCAGAGCCGACCGGATCACCTATCACCCCGGCGACACGGCCGCCGCCCACTACCACCGCGACGCCAAACACTTCTTCTTCGTCCTCGCCGGCCGCGGTGTGCTCCACGCCGACGGTGAGCCGGTTCACCTCGCCGCCGGCGATGTCGCGCTCGTCGCCGAGGACGAGGTCCACTGGTTCGAGAATCCGCACGACGAGGAGTTCACGTTCATCGAGTTGTGGGTACCGGCTCCAAGCGACACCGTGTGGATCACCGACGACCAGTGCACCTGGGCCCTCGCACAGGCAGGCGGAGCGGCCGAGCCGGCGAGCTAGCGTTGGCGCCGCGCTCCCGCCCACAGACCAGTACACCGACGGGGAGGCCGGTGGGGACATGACCGATCGCGTGAATCTGGCCGACGTCGCAAAGGCCGCCGGCGTACATGCGTCGACGGCGTCGCGCGCGCTGAACCCGAACACCCGATCCGTCGTCAGCGCCGAGACCGTCGCCCGCGTGCTGGAGACGGCTCAGCGGCTGGGCTACCGCCCCAACTCTCTCGCCCGCGGCCTCCGCACCGACAAGACCTTCACCGTCGGCATCGTGGTCCCCGACCTCGAGAATCCCCTCTTCCCTCCCCTGGTGCGCGGCGCCGAGCGCGCACTCGGCGAGGAGGGGTACTCACTGCTCGTCGGCAACACCGACAACGACCGCGAGCACACCGAAGCCGTCGTGAGCACCTTGCTCGACCGGAGAGTGGACGGGTTGATCCTGGCGACGGCGGAGCTCGGCAGCGCGCTCGAAGACGAGACCCACACCGCGGGGACGCCCGTAGTGCTGGTCAATCGAGAGTCCGCCAGCCCGGCGATTCCGGCCATCGTCGGCGACAACGAGACCGGTATCGGGCTCGCAGTCGATCACCTCGTGAACCTCGGGCACCGCACCATCGCCCACATCGCAGGTCCGGCATCGCTCTCGACCGGTGTCGGCCGCGCCGCGGCGTTCCTTCACCATCTCGAACGGCACGGCCTGCCCCACGACGGTCTGGTCGAGACGGCGGAGTGGTTCGGCGTCGACCCCGGTGTCGCCGCGACCGACGCGTTGCTGGATCGGGCTTCCGGCATCACCGGCATCGTCGCCGCCAACGATCTCCTTGCGCTCGGCGTCCTGCAATCGGCGGCGAGCCGAGGCTTGCGGGTTCCCGAAGACCTGTCGGTGACCGGCTACAACGACATGCCCTTCGTCGACATGGTGCGGCCGCCGCTGACCACGGTGCGCGTTCCCTACCGGCGCATGGGCGAGATGGCGGCCGCCGTCCTGCTTGCGCTCATCCAGGATCCCGGAAGCGCCCCGAGTGGTGCGCAGCTCACGCCGACGCTCACCGTCCGGGCGTCCACCGCACCGCCGGGGTGAGCCGGGCCGACGCACTGCCCGCCGTCCCCTCGCGCCTCACCCTCGTCGGTGTCGCGGTGTTTGTGATCACGGTCGCCGCCCACGTCCGGACTCCGCTCCTCCCCGAGATGGGGCGCGAGCTCGCCATGGGACCCGCGGCGCTCGGCGCGTTCGTCGCCGTCTTCGCCCTCGGCCGCATCCTGACCGACGTGCCCGTCGGCCGGCTCACCGACAGCCATCCGACCCGGACGATGCTCGCCATAGCCGCCGGGATCGTCGCCGCCGGAAGCCTCGTGGCCGGAGCCTCCCCCACCAGCGCGGTTGCTTACGCCGCTGCGTTCGCGCTGGGCGCCGGTTCGGCATGGACGAACACGACAGGCATCGCCGCCTTCGCCGAGGCACCCCGGGAGCGCCGCGGGGTCGCGATGTCCGGGTTCGCCACCGCGCTGCTGGTGGGCCAGGCCACAGGACCGGCCCTCGGCGGCAGCATCGCCGCGTTCTCGAACTGGCGCGTAGCCTTCGTCGCCGCCGGTGGCCTCGCCGCGTTCACGGCGCTGCTGCTCGTGCCGTCTCGGCAGGCGAGACCGCGGCGACGGCGCGAAGCGAGCCGCGACACCGCACCCCGCATCGCCCGCCCGGTCCGGATCGCCTTGTATCTGCTCCCCGCCGCGCAGTTTGCGATCGGCGGCGCGCTGCTGCACACGCTGGTCCCCATCGTCGGCGACGGTGAGCTGGGCCTCGGAGTCGGCGCCGTCGGAGCGGCGATCGGACTCGCCGGGCTGCTGCGGTTGATCGCCGCGGTCGTCAGCGGCCGGATCGCCGATCGCTACTCGCGGCGATGGGCCCTGCTTCCCGGCCTCACCGTGCAGATCGTGGGGCTCGCCGTGTTCGCCCTGTCGGGCTCGGCGACCGGGTGGTGGATCGCCATCGTGCTGACCTCGCTGGGGGCGTCTGGGGTCAACGTCGGCGCCACCATGCTGGCGGACCTGAGCGAGGGCGGCCGGCTCGGTCCCCAGCTCGCCATGTTCCGCGTGACGGGAGACTCGGCGCTGCTCATCGCCCCGCTGCTCGCCGGCGTGCTGTACGAGATATCGGGCAGAGGCGCGGCGCTCGCACCGATCATCGCCTTCGTGGCGGGGGTGGCGGTGCTGGCGGCGGTCGTCCTACCGGACACTCGCGCCGGAACCGCCACGACCCCGACTGAGTGATCCGACGGGTTTGGCAACGAAGGACACTGAGAAGAAGGACGCGGAGAAGGAGAGGAGCCGAGGGAATGGGAACCGAGATCAGGAACGTGGACGACCTGCCCGAGCCGATCATCCGACGCAAAGCGCTGACCGCCACTACCGATGCGTCGATGATGACCATGATCGACTTCGGCGAGTACGGGCACTTCGCCACCGACGAGCCCATCGCCCACGGCGGCACGGGCGAGGGGCCGTCGCCGCTCCAAGCCGTGCTCGGCGCCTTGTGCGGCTGCGAAGCCGTGACCTTCCGGCGGACCGCCACCGAGCTCGACTTCGCCTACGAGCGCATCGAGTTCGAGGCTGCGTTCACGATCGACATCCGGGGCCGAATGGGAAGACGGGACGTGCGCGCCCACTTCCAGACCATCCGAGTCCAGGCAACGGTGACCACGGGCGAGAGCGAGGAGCGGCTCGCTGCGGTCGTCGCCGAGACCGAGGCGCGGTGTCCGGTCTTCAACCTCGTCACGGACGCGGGGGTGGAGACCGAGATGGTCTGGCTCAAGAAGCCCACCGACGAGGCGTGAGCCGGGGGCGCCCGGCGCGTGCCTGCGCAGCCTCCGGACCTACCAGTCGGCCGCGATGTACTTCGTCTCGAGGAACTCGAACATCCCGTACTCGCCGCCCTCGCGACCGAGTCCGCTCTCCTTGACCCCGCCGAACGGCGCCGCCGGATCGGAGATGAGACCCCGGTTGATGCCGACCATTCCCGTCTCGATCGCCTCGGCGACGCGCATGCCCCGGGCGAGGTCCGCGGTGTAGACGTACGCCGCCAGCCCGTGCTCGGTGTCGTTGGCCACCGCCAGGGCCTCCTCCTCGCTCTCGAAGCAAATCACCGGCGCCACCGGTCCGAAGATCTCCCGGTCCAGGATCGGGTTGTCGCCGGTCACTCCCGTCAGCACGGTCGGCTCGAAGAAGAAGCCGGGGCGGTCGGGAGCTTCGCCTCCCGTGGCCACCGCAGATCCGGCGCCGGTCGACACCTCGACCAGCTCCCGCATCTCGTCCTGTGCCGAACGGTTGATCAGCGGACCGAGGTCGACACCGGCGTCGAGCCCGGGACCGGTCGTGACCTCCGCCATCGCGGCCGAGAACTGGCGGGAGAACTCGTCGGCCACGGCCTCGTGGACGAGCATGCGATTGGCCGCGATGCAGGACTGCCCGCCGTTGCGCATCTTGGCGATCATCGCCCCGGCAACGGCGGCCTCGATGTCGGCGTCCTCGAATACCAGGAACGGCGCATTGCCGCCGAGCTCCATCGATGAGCGCACGATGTGGCGCGCCGTGACGTCGAGCAGCGCGCGGCCGACCTGAGTCGATCCGGTGAACGAGAGGTTGCGCACCCGGGGGTCGGTCAGCATCGCCTCGCCGACGGCCGAGGACCGCCGGCTGGGGATGACGTTCACCGTGCCCGGCGGCGCTCCGGCCTCCTCGAGGATCTGGGCGAGGGCCAGCGCCGTCAGCGGCGTGTCCGAGGCGGGCTTCAGGATCACCGTGCAGCCGGCGGCGAACGCCGGCCCGATCTTGCGGGTCGCCATCGCCGCCGGGAAATTCCACGGCGTGATCAGCACGGAGACGCCGATCGGCTGGTGTACCGCGATGATCCGCTTGTCGCCGCCCGGGGCGATGCCGAGGGAGCCCCGATTGCGCACCGCCTCCTCGGAGAACCACCGGAAGAACTCGGCGGCGTAGTTCGCCTCGGCTCGTGCCTCGGGAAGTGCCTTGCCCATCTCGAGAACAATCAGCTCGGCGATCTCGCCGGCACGCGACACCATGATCTCGAACGCCTTGCGCAAGATCTCCGCACGCGCCCGCGGCGCCGTCGCCGCCCACTCCGCCGATGCGTCGTGAGCCGCACCGACCGCCGACAGCGCATCGTCGACGGACCCGCTGGCGACCTCGGCGAGCTCCTCGCCGGTCGCCGGATCCAGCACCGTCATGGTCGCGCCGTCCGACGCGGGGATCCACTCACCGCCGACGTAGAGGCGGCCGGCGCCGCCGTTCGTGATCGACTTCAGCAGCTGACTGTTCATGGTCGCCCTCTCTAGCTGAGACCGTCGGAGACGTCGCGGTCCTCGGATTCGATCTCGCGCCCCGCCGCCGTGGCCTCCATCTCGAGCAGTCGGGCGAAGTCGTCGTCGCCGAGTCCGCGGCCGATGCCCTCCATCACCATCTGGTGGACGAGCGCCGCCGTCTGCATCGGGACGTCGAGATCCCGGGCGGTGGACAGCCCGAGCTCCAGGTCCTTGCGCAGCAGGTGCCAGGTGAAGGTCGGCGTCCAGTCGAGATTGACGAAGGCGGGAGTCTTGTACTTCGTGAAGGTCGAGCCCATGACGCTGTCGTTCAAGAACTCGAGGAAGTCATGTCGGGAGACGCCGGCGGCCTCCGCCAGCATGGTCACCTCGGCCATGGACTGGGTGACGACACCGAGGTGGAGGTTGTGGCACAGCTTCACGAGGCGGGCCTCGTCGAGACCTCCGACGTAGGTGACGCGCCGACCGAAGACCTCGAGATAGGGCTCCGCCGTGTCGTACGCCTCCCGCGGGCCCGATGCGACGACCGTCAGCTTCCCGGACTTCACCACCTTGGCGTTGCCGGAGACCGGCGCGGCGAGGACGCTCGTACCGAGATCGGCTGCCTCGGCGCGGAGGCGGTCCGACGTTGCCGGGTCGATCGTCGTCGAGTCCACGAGAATCGACGGCCGGGTCTCTCCGGAGAGCACGCCGTGCGCTCCGGTGGTGACCTCCATGACGTCGTTCGGTCCCGCCACCATCGTGAAGACGATCTCGCGCTCGGCGAGGTCGCGGGGCGAGTCGACGACCACGGCGCCGTACTCGGTCAGTGGTTCGGCCTTGCTACGGGTCCGGTTGTAGACCCACAGATCATGCCCGGCGTCCAACAGCCGCTTGCACAGTGCATAGCCCATGCGACCGGTGCCGATCCAGCCGAGTCGATGCTTCGTCGCCATCTTCCGCGTCTCCTCCCAACCTGGTGCAATCGATTGTATACCGGCGCACACCCACCCTGCAGAGAGCCCGCCG
>JBFFFX010000084.1:0-8988 GCA_041557775.1 Acidimicrobiia bacterium
GAGGATCTCGCTCGCCGACATGATCGTGCTGGGCGGCTGCGCCGCCGTCGAGGCGGCCGCCAAAGCCGCCGGACACGACGTTGAGGTCCCGTTCTCGCCCGGGCGCACCGATGCAACGCAGGAGCAGACCGACGTCGACTCGTTTGCCGTGCTCGAGCCTGCGGCCGACGGGTTCCGCAACTACCTCCGGAAGGTCCGCGCCCTCTCTGCGGAGCATCTGCTGGTCGACAAGGCGTTCATGCTGACGCTGTCGGCCCCCGAGATGACGGCGCTCGTCGGTGGCTTGCGAGTGCTGGACGCCAACTCCGGGCATTCCCCGCACGGGGTGTTCACCGACCGGCCGGGCACGTTGACCAACGACTTCTTCGTCAACCTGCTCGACATGTCGACGGAGTGGACGCCGACGTCGGAGTCGGACGACGTGTTCGAAGGCCGTGATCGGGCAACGGGAGAGGTCAAGTGGACTGGCAGCCGGGTCGATCTCGTGTTCGGATCGAACTCCGAGCTCCGGGCGCTCGCCGAGGTCTACGGCGCCAACGATGCCGAGCAGAAGTTTGTTCACGATTTCGTGGCGGCGTGGGACAAGGTGATGAACCTCGACAGGTTCGACCTCCGCTGACTGGGAGTACATGCGGTGGCCGGGCACCGGCAACGCACACATGAGCGGCTGCGGGTGCGTCACTCGGCGCACCCGCAGCTCGCGTTCAGGCCAACTGCCCGGGAAGGTCGGTCAGAGGCGCTTCAGCCTTCTCGATCCAAGACCACCGCCCTCATGCGCCGGGTGCGGGGTGTTGGGCCTGGTCGGAGAGGCCATTCGCCGCTAATCGCCCCTGCGTCCCGGTCCTACGTTCGCGAGGCGGGGCCGTCCGGCGCCGCTGCTCGTGATCGCCGTCGCGTAGGAGGTCGTCGATGAAGCCACTGGCTCCGATTGTGATAGCAGCGGCTCTGGCGGTTGGCGCGTGTGGCGACGGCGTGTCGTCGGCGGATGCTGCCGGCGAGACCACCTCGACAATCGGCAGCGTGGGTGTCTCGACCGCGGCACCGACCACGGACGCGGCGCCGGCGACGGCATCCTCGATTCCGGCGGAGCTCTTGAACACGTCTCGGTTCGAGACGACGGTGGCGATCGACGGGGAAGTCGTTCTGTCGGCCAGTGGCGCGATCGACCTCGACAACGAGCTCATGGAGTTCAGTGCGAACTCGGCGCAGATGATTCTGGGTCCCGGTTTCGAGACCGACCCGATCGACGCCGTCTTCGACTTCAGCAACGACGTGGTGTATGTGATGATCGACGGTCGGGACACTGGAACGACAGCGCCTTGGGTCGTTGTCGATCTGGCCTTCATAGCCGGCGCTTCAGACACGACTGTCGACGAACTGCGGGATGAGCTGATCGGAAGCATCGGCCCACAGCCCTACGACTGGTCGGACTTCACCGAACTCGAGAACGCTCGCCATCTCGGGTCCGAGATCATCGATGGCGATCGGTACGACCACTACCGCATTGGTGGTGACCTCGCCGAGATCGCGGAGCAAGTTCCCGAGCTTGGTGAGCTGGCCGGGGTCGAGCTGGAGGCGGTCGGGGACGTCGTCGTGGATGTTTGGTTGACCGCCGACGGGCAGGGGAGGCGGATCAAGGTGACGTTCCAGATGGACGGTGCCGCGGTCGTTTCCGATATGAACGTCCTGAGCATCGGCGCTCCGATCGTCATCGAGCTGCCACCGCCCGACGAGGTGGTTGCGCTCGCGGACCTCGGCGGGGACGATCCGATGGAGGGTGAATTCGGACCCGTGACGATCACGGGGGCATCGCTTCCGACCTATGCAGCCGACGCCGCTGATCCGGCCGTTGGCCTGCCTGCCCCTGAGGTGCGCGGTGTCGACTTCAACGACGTCACCGTCGAGATCGAGAATGACGGAGTGCCGAAGGTCGTGCTCTTCTTGGCCCACTGGTGTCCTCATTGCCAAGCTGAGGTGGGGCTGGTGCAAGCGTGGCTCGATGCCGGCGGGGGCGTCGAGGGTGTCGAGTTGGTGTCGGTCGCAACCGGCATGAACGAAACACGACCGAATTGGCCGACCAGTGCCTGGCTCAGACGCGAAGGCTGGACGGTGCCGGTGATCAGGGATGGTCCAGACTACGAGGTGTTCTATGCGTACGGTGGAAACGCCTTCCCGTTCTACACGTTCATCGATACAAACGGTGATGTTGCAGTCCGGGCCGCCGGTAGGCTCTCGACCGACGACTTGCAGGCCTTGATGGAGACGATCGCTCCCTGATCCTCCGCTACGAGCGCGGCCCGTTTGCCTCAACCGTGACGGCGCTTGATCTCCTCGACGACGGCGGGTAGCACCGCGTGCAGGTCGGCGACGACGGCCCAGTTCGCCTTGGTCACCATCGGCGCCTCGGAGTCGGTGTTGATGGCGAGCACGTGCTTGGCGTTCATCATGCCGACCCAGTGCTGCACCGCACCGGAGATGCCGCAGGCGATGTAGAGATCCGGCGCCACGACGGTGCCGGTCTGGCCCACCTGGTCGCTGTGGGGTCGCCATCCGTTGTTGGTGACGACACGGCTGCACCCGACCACGCCGTTGAGCAGCTCCGCGAGTTCCTCGAGCGCAGCGAAGCCTTCTGCGCTGCCGACGCCGCGCCCGCCGCTCACCACGACCGGAGCCGTCGCCAGCGTGACGCCCTCGGCGGTGACGACCCGGTCGCGAATCAGCGTCACGGCCTCGGCGGATCCCAGGTCCGGGGTGAACGCTTCGACGGGGGCCCCGGCGGCCTCCGGCTGTGGCCTCGGCTCGGTCGAGTGCGGAGCAAAGGTGACGATCTTCACAGGCGAGTCGAGCCGGGCGATCTCGTGGAGGCTGCCGCCCCAGCGGAGCCGCTTCATCTCCCATCCGTCACCTGACGCGGCGATATCGAGGCAGTTCGCGACCATCGCGAGATCCGCCATCGCCGCCACATGCGCCAGTACCTCGTTGCCGCGATCCGTGCCGGTGGCGAGGTAGGCCGAGGCTCCCAGGTGCTCACCCAGTTGGTGGAGGGACGCCGCCCAGGCGTCGGGGCCGTAGTCGGTCAGCAGGTCGTGGTGCACCTGGTGCAGGGCCGTTGCACCGTACTCGGCCACCTGGTCGGCCAGACCGTCGGCGGCTGCACCGATGAGGGCGACGTGCACGCTGCCGCCGAGCTGCGATGCGAGATCGACCGTGGCGGTGAGTCCGCCGAGGGACGCCTCGTTCAGCTCTCCGCGATCGTGTTCGACCAGATAGACGTACTTCATCCCAAGATCCCCAGCTCTTCGAGCACGTCGACGACGGCCGCAGCGGCGTCCGGTCCGTTCCCGAGCACGTCCACAGAGGAGGCGACGGCGGGCGGCGCCTCGAGCCGCACCTTCGACTGGCCGCCGGGCGCCGGTTCGACGCCGACCTTCTCCACCGGGAGCTTCTTGGCCAGCATGCGCGTCTTCAACGTCGGGTAGCGGGGAAGGTTGATCCCTTCCTTCACCGCCACGGCGGCCGGGAGCGGCAGTTCGTAGACCTCGGAACCATGCGGCGTCTCCCGCCGGGCGATGACCGAACCATCGGCGACGTCGATGCCCTTGATGCCGGACACGATCGGCCGGCCGAGCGCCCGGGCGATGCGGATGCCGACTTGGAAGCCACCGGAGTCGGCGGATTCGTTGCCGAACAGGATGAGATCGAAGGTGCCTCCGGCAGCCTCGAGGTCCTGGATCGCAGTCGTGATGGCTCGGGCCGTGGCGACCGGGTCCCAGTCGTCGATCGCCGTCTCCAAGAGGATGCCGTGGGTCGCGCCGACGGAGAAGGCCGTCCGGATCTGCTCCTCCGTCTCGGCCGGACCGAGGGTGAGAACGGTCGCAGAACCGCCGTGGGCCTCGACGATGCGTACGGCTTCTTCCACCGCACACTCCTCGTGAGGGCTCACCGTGAAACCCAAGAGATGCGTGTCGACCGTCTGGCCGTCCTCGGTGACCACGATCCGCGCCCCCGGTGCGGGAACGCGTTTCACGCACACGAGGATCCTCACTGCTTCATCCTGGCGTCGTCGGGGTCGAACAGCGGCCGGCTCCCCACGACGGCGACCTTCACCGGGAACAGCTCGTTCTGGTACATGATCTGCAGGTCCTTGCCCTCGACCGCGTGCTCGGGCGGGAGGTAGCCGAGCAGCAGGAACTTGCCGACCGAGGGGCCGGCGCCGGCGCTCGTGACCCGGGAGACCCGGCCCTTGGCGTCCAGGATGCGCTCTCCGTCGAGGGTCAGGATCGGTTCGTTGCCGCCCATGGGGAAGCGGGCAACTCCTGAGTCGGACACGTGTGACTCCATCGTGAGGGTGCAGCAGACGGCCGCCGGCTCCTCGTCGCGCGCCTTCAGGTAGGCGTCTTTGCCGATGAAGTCCGCAGCCTTGACCCGGGGCCGGGCGAGGCCTGCCTCGACGGGGTTGTACTCCGACTCGAGTTCGGCGCCCATCAGGCGATACCCCTTCTCCAGACGCCCCGTCGTGCCGTACACCCCGGCTCCCACCGGAACGACGGCGAACTCCTGACCGGCCTCCCACAGCGTGTCCCAGAGCTTGAGCCCGTGCTCCATGTTGGTGTAGATCTCCCAGCCGAGGTCGCCGACGTAGGAGATGCGGAACATCGTGCACGGAATCGAGCCGATGGTGACGTGCCTGACCGTGCCGTAGGGGAACCCTTCGTGGGAGATGTCGTCGGCGGTGACCTTGCTCACCAGGTCACGCGCATGCGGACCCCACACGCCGACGGTGCAAATGGCCGACGTCATGTCCTCCATGACGACGGAGCCGTCATCGGGGAGCCACTTGCGGAACCAGTACTTGTCGCGGCCGCCGTCGAATCCGCCGGTGACCACGCGGAAGTGCTGGTCGCCGAGCCGCATGATCGTCAGGTCCGACCGGAAGCCGCCCTGCTCATTGAGCAGCGGCGTGTAGATCGCCGAGCCGACCGGTCGATCGCACTTGTTGACGGCCATCTTCTCGATGTAGTCGACGACGCCCGGTCCGGTGAAGTCGAAGATGGCGAACGCGGTGACGTCGACCATGCCCACGCCGTCGCGCATGGCGAGGTGCTCTGCGTTCTGGATGGGCGACCACCAGCGCGAGTCCCACTCGTGCGGCCGTTCGGGGATGCGATCGGCGTACTTGTCGAGCAGTGGCGCGTTCGACTCATACCAGTGGGGGCGCTCCCACCCGCCGGCCTCGAAGTAGACCGCATCCAACGCCGCGGTGCGGAGGTGGAACGGGCTGATCCGGCTCATCCGCTCCGAATCCCACTGCTCGCGCGGGTGCACGATGCCGTAGGTCTTGTTGAAGTGCTCGGCGCACCGCTCGAGGATGTGACGCTCGGTGCGCTGGTAGGTGTAGAAGCGGCTCACGTCGGAAGCGTGGGGATCGATCTCGGGGTACCCGTGGGTCATCCACTCGGCGATCGCCCTTCCGGTGCCGGGGCCTTCCTTGATCCAGATCGCCGCACACGACCACAGGTTCTTGACCTCGACGGTCTCACCGACGAGTGGCATCGCATCCGGGGTCAGCGACAGCAGCCCGTTGATGCCGTATTTGATCTCGGCGTCGCCGAGAAACGGCATCAACTCCATCGCCTGCTCGAGCTGGGGATCGAAGTCCTCCATCGTCAGTGGAAGCTCGGTGGGGGAGAGCCGCGACTCTTCGATCGAGGGGATCGTGTCGGGGTGGTGGAAGATCGGGCGATGGGCGTAGGAGCCCACCTCCATGGACCCGGCAGTCTGCCGCTCGTAGCAGAAGGTGTCCATGTCGCGGATGATCGGGTATCCGATCTCGTTGCCCGTTGCCTCCAGGGGCTCGAGCGGGCCAACGTCGATCATCTGATGCACCGCAGGGGTGAGAGGGATGGTGGCACCGGCCATGGCGGCGATTCGCGGACTCCAGACCCCGCAGGCGACGACGACGGAATCGCACTCGATGTGGCCCTTGTCTGTGGTCACCCCGCTCACCGCACCGCTTTCGACGGTGACATCGACGACCTCGGTGTTCGGGACAACGGTGAGTGCGCCCAGCTCCATCGCCCGCTCGCGCATGATCGTGCCGGCGCGCAGCGAGTCGACGACGGACACGCTCGGGGTGTACCAGCCGCCGAGGATGATTTCCTCGGCGACGTAGGGCACCATCTCCTTCACTTCCGCAGGCGTGAGCAGCCGGGACTCGATGCCCCACGCTTTCGCGGAGGTCATACGCCGCTTGAGCTCCTCCATCCGCTCCTCGGTCCGGGCGACCTCGATTCCGCCGCAGGTCGTGCTGACGCCCATCTCCTCGTACTGCTGCTGGCTGTCGAGCGTGAGGTGGGCCATCTCCTTGTTGTGGTCTACGGGGAAGATGAAGTTGGACGCATGGCCGGTCGACCCGCCCGGGTTGGGCAGCGGGCCCTTGTCGAGCTGCACGATGTCGCGCCAGCCCAGCTCGGCGAGATGCTTCACGACGGAGTTGCCGACGATGCCGGCTCCGATCACGACGACCTTGGCGCTGGTGGGGACTTCGCTCATGACATCGCTTCCTTCTGCCTGCGACGCTCGGCCGGCACTGGCCTCGTCGTCGCGCTCTCCTTGGGACGGCCCAGCGTGGTCCACGGCACCGCAGCTGGGTACCACGATGCGGTACACGGCCGTCAGGAGTGGACCCTACCGCGCCCGAGGGAGGCCCGCATCCGCCGCAGCACCGGTTCGGCGGAAGGCTTGTCAGGAAAGCGAAAGTAGTAGCGCAGACGGCGGACGCTCGTGTAGGGTGCCGCCCACCGAAACGGTTCCACATCATGGAACCGCGTGGGTCCGGTGCCGAGAAGCCAAGGTGCTCGACTGCGGCGCCGCTCGAGTCGCGAGTGAGTGACATGACCGAAGAGCAAGAGCTGGATCTATCCACCCTGGATGACGAGGAGCTCGTCGAGCAGATGCACGACGATCTCTACGACGGATTGGCCGACGAGATCGTCGAAGGTACCGAGATTCTGCTCGGGCGAGGCTGGACGGCGAGTCAGGTCCTCAACCAGGCCCTCGTCGAGGGCATGCGCATCGTCGGCATCGACTTCCGGGACGGCATTCTCTTCGTGCCGGAGGTGCTTCTCGCCGCCAATGCGATGAAGGCCGGCATGGAGGTGCTGCGGCCGCTTCTCGCCGAGACCGGCGCCGCGACCATCGGCAAGGTGGTGATCGGAACCGTGAAGGGCGATATCCACGACATCGGCAAGAACCTCGTGGCCATGATGCTGGAGGGGGCCGGTTTCGACGTGATCGACCTCGGGATCAACACGGACGTCGACGAGTATCTCGCGGCGCTGGACGAGCACCAACCGGACATTCTCGGGATGTCGGCGCTGCTGACCACCACGATGCCGTACATGAAGGTCGTGATCGACACGATGGTGGAGCGGGGCATCCGCGACAAATACGTGATCTTGGTGGGCGGCGCTCCGCTCAACGAGGAGTTCGGGACGGCGATCGGCGCCGACGCCTACTGCCGGGATGCGGCCGTCGCCGCCGAGACTGCGAAGGAGCTCGTGAGCCGTCGCCGGATCCTGGCGTCCGAGGATGCCTGAGGATTCGCTCCCCAAGGTGCTGGTTCTCGCCTGCGGTGCGCTGGCGCGAGAGATCACCGACGTCATGCGCGCCAATCGCTGGGACCACATGACGCTCGAGTGCCTCCCGGTGTGGCTCCACAATCACCCGGATCGCATCCCGGGCGCCGTCGCCGACCGGCTCGAGGCGGCAGCGGACGTCTACGACCAGGTGCTCGTCGGGTACGCCGACTGTGGCACCGGGGGCCGGCTGGACGCCGTGATCGACGAGTACGGCGCCACACGGCTCCCCGGGGCGCATTGCTACGAGTTCTACGCGACGAGCCCGGTGTTCGCCCGGCTGGCCGACGAGGAGATCGGGACCTTCTATCTCACCGACTACTTGGTGAAGCACTTCGACCGGGTCGTCTGGCGCGGTCTCGGCCTCGACCGGCATCCGCAGCTGCTGTCCGCCTACTTCGGCAACTACACCCGCTTGGCGTACCTGTCGCAGCGCCCGACTCCCGACTTGGTCGCTCGGGGCGAAGCTGCCGCGCAGCGGCTTGGGCTGCGCTTCGTGCACGTGCCCGGCGGCTACGGCGAGCTCGAGCCGGCACTTGCAGGGGCGGCGGGGGAGACCCCGGTGCGCCTGGGTACGGAGGCGGCGCCATGAGGGGGAACCGCGACAACGGGCGCAACCGCGAGGGTCGGCCGGAGCTCATCACCATCTACTGGCGCGACATCCCAACCCAGGTGACCGCCCGATCAGGGCGGCGCAAGGTCAGCGTCCAACTGCACGACAGGTTTCAGATCGCGGTCGACCGCGCAGCGGTGAAGGCCGGGAAGCACACGACCAACGACTACCTCGCGGAGTGGCGGCGCGAGGCGCGGCCGTGCGGCGACGACCTGCAGGCCGAGGCCGAGGGCGCCGCGGCGGCGCTCGAGGAGAAGTTCCCACGCCAGAACCTGCAACGGCTCGTGGCGGCCGGAGGCATCGACGACGAGCAGGAGATGGCATGACAGACACGGTGATCGGTTCGGCCACGCGCGAGGTCGTGATCGGGTTCGACCGTCCGTTCGTCGTGATCGGGGAGCGCATCAATCCCACCGGGCGCAAGATGCTCGCCGCGGAGATGAAGGAGGGAGACTTCAGTCGAGTCGAAGCCGACGCCTTCGCTCAGGTCGCCGCGGGAGCGCACGCCCTGGACGTCAACGCCGGGATCCCCCTCGCCGACGAGCCGGCGATCCTCGCCGCGGCGGTGCAGCTCGTGCAGTCGCTCACCGACGTGCCGCTGTCGATCGACTCCTCGATCATCGATGCGCTGGCGGCCGGCCTCTCCGTCTATCAGGGAAAGGCTCTGGTGAACTCGGTCACCGGCGAGGACGAGTCGCTCGACCGCGTGCTCCCGCTCGTGGCGAGGCATGGGGCTGC
>JBFFFX010000085.1:0-8962 GCA_041557775.1 Acidimicrobiia bacterium
AGACCGTCGACATACCCGAGAACTCCTGCGGTGCGGTCACCCGGTCACACGAAGGGAGCATGCCGCCGGACTCGTTGCCGTCGGCCGTCACGAGCCGGTACCAGGGAAACCAGTCCTCGATCGTCGAGTTCAGAACGGCCTGTCGATTGGCCTCCAGCGCCGTTTCCTCCGCATGCTGTCCGCCCGGGAACACGAACGGCAGCGAACGTGACGCGTCGTGGCGAAGCACGATCCGGGCGCCCTGTCCCACCTTGCGGGCGGTGACGTAGCCGCCGGAGATCTCGAGGCGACCGGCCTCGGACAGCAAGCCGTCGTCGCCGACGATGACCTCGGCGATCACGAAGAGGTCTTGGGCGGATGCAGGAATGCCGAGCCGTTCCATCGGAACCACGTCTTCGAGGTAGTGGTTGCCGAGCACGTAGAGCCGATCACCGTTGAGCAGCATGTTCTGCGGATAGACGTCCTCGAAGACGAGGGTGTCGACCACGGTGGGAGTGCGCGATGACGCGGCGACCACGCTGAGCTTGTTCTCGCTGAGGATGAAGAGCCACTGTCCATCGGTCTTCACGATGTCGGGCTCGTCGACCCCCGCTTCTTGCACGTTCGTCGTGGAGAAGCCGCCGCCGGCTTCCTCTGAGGCGGCGAAGTCGGCGCCGTCGGCTGCAGCGGCGAACGTCGTAGCAGGCGCTTCGAAGGCGACGTCGTCGGTCCCGCTGCGAGCGATCCAGGGGTAGGGCCCCGAGTCGAAGCCGTAGGGGCCCACGCGATCAACGGCTTCGGCGTGCAGCCAGCCGAGGAGCGCGTCACACTGGTCGAACTGCTGAAGCGCGACCGCGAGCGCGGGCACACCGACCCCGGCGCCCTGGCCGGTGCCTCCGAGGGAGCTGCCGCCTCCGGTGGTTCCGGTCGTCTCGGTAGTTCCCGTCGTCGCGCTGGTTGTCGTGTCGGCGTCGCCGCCCGAACACGCTGTGGCGGCGAGCGCCACCACCGCGAGCACGACGAGCAGCCGGCGTGTCATCCACTTGCTCGTTGTCCGAGCCATGTTGCCTCCCTGATGATTCTCCGGTGTGACGCCATACGGCGCCGATCGGGTTCCCGCGCTGCGCCGCAGCTCAGACCTCGATGAGAATCGGCAGCACGACGGGCCGGCGATTCAGCGAGGTGCGGACCGCTTTGCCGGCGGCACTCCGCACGCGGCGCCGCAGCGTGTCGGGATCGAACGGCGCCTCGAACTCACGAATGACATCCGTCACCCGTTGCGCCACCTCCGTGTGGATCTCGGCGGTGAGGTCGGTCACACCATGGCTGTCGACGTCCGGGCCGATGACGATGTCGCCCTTCACCATGTCGACGCCGATGGTCACGATCAATACGCCGTCGTCGGCGAGGTGGCGCCGGTCCCGGAGCACGTCGTCGACGTCGCCGATCCCGAGGCCGTCGAGGTACACGTAGCCGGCCGGCACGACGCCGCGCTCGACCCGCAACTCTCCACCGTCGAGCACGACCCGATCGCCGTCCTCACAGATCGCGATCTCCTCCACGCCCACCGAGGCGGCGAGGCGGGCGTTCGCTTCGAGGTGGCGATACTCGCCGTGAACCGGCACGAACGCTTGTGGCGACACCACGTTGATGAAGGTCCGCAGCTCGTCTTGAGCGGCATGACCGGAGACGTGGACGTGGGCATTCCTGCCGTGGTGCACGGTCACGCCCAGCCGGACGAGGTTGTTGATCACCCGGGACACCTTGGTCTCGTTGCCGGGAATCGGCGTCGCCGAGATGATGACCGTGTCGTCGGACTCCAGGGTGATCGACCGATGCTCGCCCTGCGCCATCAGCGACAGCGCGGCGAAGGGCTCTCCCTGGCTGCCGGTGCAGATGACTGCGGTCTCGTTTGGGGGGAGATCCTTGAGGGCGCCGATCTCGACGACGGCGTCGTCGGGGATGTCGAGCAGGCCGAGATCGGAAGTGACGACGGTGTTGCGCAGCATGGAGCGGCCCAGGAACGACAGCTTGCGACCCGAGGCCACCACGGCATCGATCGCCTGCTGCACGCGGTGCACGTGGCTCGAGAAGCACGCGATGATCACCCGCCCCGCTGCCCGGGCGGTGAGCTCCCGCAGCGGCGGGCCCAGCGTCGCCTCCGAAGGCGTGAAGCCGGGGCGCTCCGCGTTCGTCGAGTCGGCCAGCAGCAACCGCACCCCCATGCGGCCGAACCCGGCGAAGGACCGCAGGTCCGTCGGCACACCGTCGATCGGGGTCGGATCGAGCTTGAAGTCCCCCGAGTGCACGATGAGCCCCTCGGGAGTGTCGAAGACCACCCCGGCCGCCTGGGGGACGCTGTGTGCCACCTGGACGAGCGCGAACCGGAACGGGCCTTGCTCGACCCACTCGCCGGGCACGACGTGATTCAGGTTCGGCGGCACACCGAGATCTTCGATCCGGGCGCGCGCCAGTTCCATGGACAACGCCGTGCCGAACACGGGCACGTTGATCTCGCGAAGGAAGTACGCGAGCGCCCCCATGTGGTCTTCGTGACCGTGGGTGAGCACGACACACTCGACGTCGCCGGCCCTCGCCTGCAGCGACGAGAAGTCCGGGAGCACCAGATCCACGCCCAGCATGTCTTCTTCGGGGAACATCAGGCCACAGTCGATGAGCGCCAACCGGCCCCCGACCTCGAGCACGGCGCAGTTGCGGCCGATCTCGCCGAGCCCGCCCAGGAAGCTCAACGACACGCTCACCGTTCACCTGCCGCGACGAGAGCTGCCTCGATCCGCTCGAGCGTGGCCGCCGATGCCGGGACCAGCGGCAGCCGGGGCTCCCCGACCGGCTCCCACCACCGATTCATCGCCGCCTTGACGGGCATCGGATTCGGCTCGAGGAACAACGCCTCGAACAGTGGCATGAGCGCGTCGTCGATCTCGTCGGCGCGCCCCGAATCGTCGCCCTTGACCGCGGCGATCATCTCCTTGATCCGGCGGCCGGCGAGGTGGGACGCCACCGACACGACTCCAACACCCCCGGCAGCAACGACAGCCCGGGTCATGGAGTCGGAGCCGGCGTAGACGGCGAAATCCGCCGGCAGCGCCGCCAGGCTGCGCCGGGTGAAGTCGATGTCGTCGACGGCGTCCTTGACGGCCACGATCGAGGGATGGGCGGCGAGGCGGGCCAGCGTGTCGATCTCGATCAGCCGGGCGGTACGACCCGGGATGTTGTACAACAGCACGGGGAGGTCGCTGGCCTCTGCGATGGCTTCGAAGTGGCGAACGAGACCCTCCTGTGGAGGCTTGGAGTAGTACGGCGTCACCGCCATGACGCCGTCACAACCGGCGTCGGCGGCACGGACCGTGAGCTCAACGGACTCGGCGGTGTTGTAGGTGCCGGTACCGGCGACGACCGTCATCCGACCACCCGCTGAGTCGACGGCGGTCGCAAAGAGCATGGCCTTCTCGTCGGCGGAGAGCGTTGGCGACTCGCCCGTCGTGCCGCTCACGACGACACCATCGGATCCGGTGTCGCCGAGGTGGCGCACGAGTCGCCGGAACGTCTGGTAATCGACAGCCCCCGAGGGGCTGAAGGGGGTGATCACTGCGGTGAGGAGCTCGCCGAAGGGCGTGGGACGGTCGTCCATGTGCGCGACGGTAGCACCGCCCCGCGGAGCTACCATTCCTGGTCCGGCACGATCCGCGACTGGGACCTCATGACGCAACCGCACGAGCACATCGCCGACATCACCGCCGCCGATTTCCCGCAGGCGGTGCTTCAGCGCAGCCACGAAGTCCCGGTCGTCGTCGACTTCTGGGCGGCATGGTGTGGACCGTGCAAGGTGCTCGGCCCCCTCCTCGAGAAGCTGACCATCGAGAGCGACGGCGAGTTCGAGCTGGTCAAGATCGACGTCGACGCGAACCCTGAGCTCTCCCAACAGTTCGGCGTGCAGGGCATCCCGACCGTGATCGCGTTTCGCGACGGCGCGGTCGCCGGCCGTTTCACCGGCGCCCTCCCCGAGCCGCAGCTTCGCGCCTGGCTCGAGGAGATCCTCCCGAGCGAACTCGACAAGATGGTGGAACAGGCCCGAGATGCCGCCCTGGCCGGCGACCTCCTGCAGGCCGAGCACGTGTTCCGGATGGCTCTCGAGCGGCGCTCGGACCACATCGAGGCCGGAACCGGCCTCGCCAGCCTGCTGCTCGCCCGCGGCGACAGCGAGGAAGCACTCATCGTGCTCGGCAAGCTCGCCCCGACACCGGAGGTCGAGCGGCTCCAGGCGGCGGCCCGACTGAGTGCCTCCCGCACCGACGACGTGGGCGCCCTCGAAGCCCGCGTCGGCGCCGACCCCGACGATGACGGCGCCCGGCTCGAACTGGCCAGGGCGCTCGCCTCACGCAGCGAATTCGAACCGGCCCTCGACTACATGCTCGAGGTCGTCCGCGCCAAGCGCGAGCACAAGGACGATGCCCGCAAGGCAATGCTCGACATCTTCGACGTGCTCGGTGACGAGCACCCCCTCACGGCGACCTACCGCCGCCAGCTGGCCAACGCGCTGTTCTGAAGCCGGACCGCTCCGCGGCGGCGTCGATCATCCCGGATTGGGGACAAGGCGATCTATCGCCAGCGAAACGACGGAAGCCGCGGTGCCGCTTCCTCGGGAAGCGGGTAGCGGGCGAGCACGAAGCACAAGAACACCGCTCCGAGCGGCACGGCGTGATACGTCTCGATGGTGAGCGGGCGGCGGGTCACCGTCGCGAGCTCGTGCTCGAAATAGTGCAACGTCCACCGGTTGGCGCGACCGATCCGATCCGGCTCGGCGGGAATCAGCACACAGGCGTAGTCCTTGCCGTTGATGCCGTAGTTGCGGATCCCGAGGCGTGCCACCGCGACGCGGCGGCCGCGACCGTCGATGACGATGGGACAGATGCTGCCGCCATGGCGCACCGATCCGAGGCGCCACCTCTCACCATCGGGGAACCCGATCTCCTGGCCGGATCCGAGAAAGATGCTGAACCATCCGAACCGGCCGAGTGACGCGACGACGTCGCCCTCGTGTGTGAGTTCGTGAACGGGAAACCGCATCCGCCCGACGCGACGCAGACTCGCCGCTCCCGCCAGGTGTCGCCGGTCGGCGACGTCGGGCCAGCCCGCCGCCGCCAGCGCGCCTGCGGCATCCCGCCCCCGGCTTCGCCCGAGAGCTCGCGAGCTGGGCGTATCTGCCATGTCCCTGCCATCGTCGGGGAACCTCGCCCGGCCGAGGAAGGGGCCGAAAGACCCACAAAGCGATCTTCCCGGGCGTCACCCCTCGGTCCGTGCAACCGCGCGACGGTGACCGGCGGCGATCAGGTCCGACCCCGCCGCCTCAGACTCCGAGCAAGCCTTCCAGACCCACCGTGAGCGGCCGGCCGAGATCGGCCACGCTGCGCACGGCGAGGAGCACGCCGGCCATGAACGACACCCGGTCGGTGGTGTCATGGCGGATGGTCAACGTCTCCCCCTCGTTCCCGAACAGCACCATCTGGTGAGCGACGAGTCCAGGAAGCCGAACGGCGTGCACCGGTACCTCGGCCACCCGGCCGCCGCGGGAACCGGCGACCAGCTCCCCAGCCACGGGGGCCGGGCGATGCTCACCGGCTCCGGCGATCCGCTCTGCCGTCGCGATGGCGGTTCCCGACGGAGCGTCCACCTTGCGGTCATGGTGCATCTCGACGACCTCGGCCGCAGCGAAGTGAGGGGCGGCAATCTCGGAGAGGCGCATCATGAGCACGGCCCCGATCGAGAAGTTGGGGACGATGAGGCAGTTGGGCGGACCCTCGGCCCACTGCGGGGCCAGCTCGGCCAGGCGGGCGGCGTCGAAGCCCGACGTGCCCACCACCGCGTGGGTACCGAGACGCCGCCACACTGCGAGGTTGCCCATGACGACGTCGGGCCGAGTGAACTCCACGACCACGTCGGCTCGAGCGACGATCTCGGGATCATCAGTGACCGTGAGACCGGCGACCCCATCGCCGGGGGCCCCCGGGTCGAAACCTGCGACCAGGTCCAGGTCCGGGGCGTCGGCGACCGCTTGGCACACCAGGCGGCCCATGCGCCCTGCTGCGCCGGAGACCGCGACTCGGATCACCTGACGTAGGCCTCCAGATCCTCGGCCTCGAAGGGTCCGACCGCGCCGATGACGTACGGTCCGGCGTACGACTCGCGCACGACCTCGAGGATGTCGTCTGCGGTCACGGCTTCGATCCGAGCAACGATCTCGTCGACCGAGAGGTGCTCCATACCGGTGATCTCGTTGCGGCCGAGGCGGGTCATCCGGCTGTTGGCGTCTTCGAGCGAGAGGGCCAGCGATCCCTGAACGTTGCCCTTGGCGCGGACGAGCTCGTCCGGGGTCAACCCGGTGTCCATCATCTTGTCCAGCTCGGTGCGAATGAGCTTCAGTACTTGCGGGGCCTGGCTCGGTGTCGTCCCCACGTAGATCGCCGCCGAACCGGTATCCGAGTAGGGCATGCGGAAGCTGTGCACGGCGTAGGCCAGTCCCCGCTGCTCTCGAATCTCGCGGAACAAGCGGGAGGACATGCCTCCACCCAGAATGTGGTCGGCGACGAGGAAAGCGTGCCGCCGTTCGTCATCGCGACGCAGCGCGGTCGTGCCGAACACGATGTGCGCCTGCTCGGTGTCTTTGCGGCGGACGCTCACTCTCGGGGTTGGCGCGGGGGCGACGTACTCGTGGTCGATCGCCAGGCCCTCCCAAGCACCGAAGTGCGTCGTCACCAGATCCACCAGCTCGGCGTGGTCCACGCGCCCGGCAACGGCCATGACCACCGAGTGAGGCGTGTAGCGGCGGTGCCAGTAGTCCGCGATCGTCCCCCGGGACATGTCGAGGATCGACTCACGGGTACCCAGGATCGGCGGCGAGAGCGGATGGCCGGGCCACAGCGCCCGCACGAACAACTCGTGGGCGACGTCGGTCGGATCGTCCTCGTTCATGTTGATCTCTTCGAGCACGACGTGGCGCTCCGAGTCGATCTCCTCCTGCCGGAACGCCGGGCGCTGAATCATCTCGGCCAGGATCTCGACGGCGAGCGGCAGGTGAGCGTCGCGGAGGCGGGCCCAGTAGGCGGTGTATTCCTTCGTCGTGAATGCGTTGTTACGCGCCCCCACGGCGTCGAAGGCCTCGGAGATGGCCTGGGCCGACATCTTCTCGGAACCCTTGAAGAGCAGGTGCTCGAGGAAGTGGCTCGCTCCGGCTTCGGGGCCGTGCTCGTCTCGACTGCCGGTGTCGACCCAGCACGCCACCGAGACCGATCGAGCGGACGGCATGTCTTCGGAGATGATCCGCAACCCGTTCGGCAGCGTCGTGAGGTCGTAGTGCATCCACCGATGATAGGGCCACCACCGGCGCCATCCCGAGGCCGGCGCAGCGCGGCTCACCGCCGGTGCGGCGTCCCATGTCATACTCGGACCGGTGAGACGGGACCGGCTTGGAAGCGAAGCAGGGCACGCGGCTCGACTCGCGGTGGCACTGACACTGCTGCTCGGCGTCACCGGATGCTCGACGGATGCGGGCTCGACCTCCGAGATCGTGACGATCGACACCGTGGCGACTTCCGCCCCGACGCCCGGCGACGCCCCCGGCGACGGCGCGACGACGACCACGCCCCTCGCCAGGTCACTCGACGTCACCATCGAGCCTACCGGGTGGCAAGACGTGACGATCACGACGGACGACGGACTCGCCTTGAACGCCAAGCACTGGCCCGGCGGCGACACCGCGCTGCTCTTCGGTCACGACTTCGACAACCCGACCCCCGGGGCCGCTGGCCGCCGCGCCCCGCAGAGCTCCGAGGTCATCCTCCCCTACTCGTCGGCCCTCGCCAGAGAGGGATACACCGTGCTCTCTCCCGACTTCCGCGGACACGGGAGCTCCGAAGGCGAGTTCAACGTTCGGGAATCGCAGAGCGACCTCGCCGCCGCCTACGCATGGCTCCGCGATGCCGGCCACCAAGAGATCGTCATGATCGGTTGGGTCGGTTCCGGCACGGCAGCCGTCGTGCTCGACGTGGACCGCACCGACATCGAGTTCGCAGGGATCGCGATGCTCTTCTCTCCGCCCCAGGACACCGGACTCGATGCCAATCGCGTGCTCCCCGAGATCGGGGCCCCCATGTACTTCATCGGGTCGAACGCCGGGCAGAGCGCTTCATGGGCTCGCAGAATGGAAGCCAAGGTCAAAGACTCACGAGGCGTCTACATCTTCGAACGGGTGCCGAGCGGACTCACCTTCATCGACGTCTACGGCGGCGAGCTGGCGGGCCGGGTCCTCCAGTTCGTCGAGGGTCTCTAGCAACCCGCACGACCCCATGGCCGCGCTGCGACCTCAATCGAGGTCCGGTTTGCGACGCAGGCGCTTGAGCCGGCCCCGGGTCTTCTTCTCGTCCAGACGCCGGCGCTGGGATGCCCGCGTCGGGCGGGTCGGCACCCGGCGGCGCTCGGTGCGCAGCGCGACCCGCAGCGTTTCCGCCAGCCGCTGCCGGGCGAGCTGACGATTGCGCCACTGCGAGCGCGATTCGTCCACGGAGATGAGGAGCACACCGCCGCTCAGGCGCGAACCCAGCCGTTCGAGCAGTCGCCGTCGCTGCGTGTCGTCGAACGCAGTGCTGGAGGCCACGTCGAAGCTGACCGTGGCCCGCGTCGCCGCCCGGTTGGCGTGCTGCCCGCCGGGCCCGCCCGAGGTCGAGAAGCGCTCGCCCAACTCTGCGGCGGGAATCGTGATGTCGTCGGTGACGCGCAGATCGTCCATCTCAGCTACCAGTCAAGCGCCTTCGGGCGGCGTCCCGGGACGGCCGCAAGCATGTCACAATGACGCGTTGTGCGTCGCCGACAGGAATCCGTGCTCCAAGAGGTCCTCCCGCCCGAAGAACGGGTGATCGAGGCGGTCGTGGCGCGCTATCAGCGGGTGGCGCCGGCAGTGACCAGATTC
>JBFFFX010000086.1:0-8925 GCA_041557775.1 Acidimicrobiia bacterium
AGCCGCTGGCTTCCCGAGCCCTTCGCCGTTTGGATCGACGGCTGGATCAATCCGGTGCGGGCCCAGTAGTCGAGTTGGCGATAGATGATCCCAACCAGATTGCATACCTGAGGTGCGCGATAGCCGCCGATTGCAACGGCCGTATCGCTTGCGTGCTCCGACACCGCGAGCCTCCCGAGTTCTTCGTAGCTTACAACGACGTAATTCCGCCCGCCGAACTACGAACGTGAAACTAGGAACTCAACCAACGAGTTGTCAACAACCCTCTGTGGACAACCCCATCCGGCGGTGCGACCGACGCGGTGCGCTCGCGGCTCAGCTCGCCTCGAAGTCCTCGGGAGACACGTCCTCGAGGAACTCGCGAAACCGCTCGATCTCCTCTTCCTCGTCAGCGTCCCGAATCTCGACGCCGACCTCATCCAGCACCTCAGGGGACGCAAAGACCGGCGACTGAGTCCGTGCCGCCAGCGCGATGGCGTCGGAGGGCCGTGAGGAGACCCGCACCTCTTCTCCCCCGCGGACCATCACCAGGTCTGCGAAGAAGGTGCCGTCGTTGATCTCGGTGACGACCACCCGGTCGATGGCGGCACCGAGCGATTCCGTGACGAGCTTGAGCAGATCATGCGTCAGCGGTCGCTGCGGCTGGATGCCTTCGAGCGCCAGTGCGATCGCCGTCGCCTCCGTGTTCCCAATCCAGATCGGGAGATACCGAACGCCGTCGGTCTCCCGCAACAGGAGGATCGGCGTCTTCGAGGGAAGCTCCAGCCGCACTCCGATGAGGTCCATGGGTACCGGATCGCTCATACGGCCAGCCTATCACCGGCGTTCACTCTGCCACCCGCGCGATCCCGTAAGCCACCTCACCGAACGCCGCCGGATCGGCGGCCAACGCCGAGAGATCCATCACCGCCCATAGCGACCGCACATTGCGGTAAAGGCCCTCCCAATCCAAGCCGTAGCCGAGAAGGAACTCATCGCCCACCTCGAAGCCCCGATACTCGAGCGGCACGCCGACGATCCGCCGGGTCGCCTTGTCGAGCAGGGCAACGGTCGCCAGGCTGGCGACCTCCTTCAGATCGAGCAGACGTCGGAGCGCGGTGAGCGTCAAGCCGGTGTCGACGATGTCCTCGACGATGATGACGTCGCGACCGTGCAGCGGGAGCTCGGTGTCCATGGCGATCGAGACCCGTCCCTCCGAACCGAACCGTGTCAGCGAGAGGAAGTCCACTTCGACCGACACGTCGAGACTACGGATGAGATCGGCGAGGAAGACCATCGATCCCTTGAGCACGCCGACGAGCACCGGCTCACGCCCCGCGTAGTCGGCCGAGATCTCGGCACCGAGCTGGCGGACGCGCGATCGCAGCAGGGACTCGGACACCACTTCGACAAACGTCGAGTCGCTCATCCCGTTCCCCCCAACAGCACGGGCAAATGGGCGCGCAGCCGGTCTTCGATGTCACGACCTGCACGCGTGTCGGCGAGAAGGGTCACCTCGCCGCCGCCCTCCCACAGGTCCGGCACGGCCCGGAGCCGGATCGTCCGTGCATCGCCGCCGAGTGCCGTGCCTCCACCGCCCCCCTCCTCGAGCAGCTCCGGGACCGCCCACCGGTCCGCATACGTGACGAGCCGCCGGCCGTACTCGAGCAACTCACGGCTGTCGTCGAAGTGCGCGTCGGAACCCATGACGACGCCGATCAACAGCCGCTCGGACGTCTGGAGGGCGCTCACCAACACCAACCCGGCATCACCGGTGAACCCGGTCTTGACCCCCAGGACACCTGGGTAGTCGCCGAGCAACTGGTTCGTGTTGGCGATGACGCGCGAGGAGCCATTCGGGGCGGGCCGGAACGCGACGATGCGGGTCCGCACCATTTCCGCCAGCAGCGGGTCGTCGAGAAGGTGCGCTCCGAGGACGGCGAGGTCGGCCGCCGACGCGAAGTGACCTGCCGCATCGAGACCATGAGGGTTGGCGAATGATGTGTTCTCCAGGCCGAGCGCAGCGGCACGGGCGTTCATCATCTCGGCGAAGCCGGCGACGGTTCCTCCGGCAGCCTCGGCGAGCGTGACTGCGGCATCGTTCGCCGAGCGCACGAGCAGGGCGTAGAGAAGATCCCGAACACTCCACCGCTCCCCCGGGATGAGACCGACCTCGGATTCGCCCACCCCCGCAGCCGTCTCCGACACCCGCACTCTGGCGTCGAGGTCGAGTACGTCGCGAACGACGACCGCGGTCATCATCTTGGTCACGGATGCCATCGGGCGCGGTACGTCGACGTCCACACCGTCGAGCACGACGCCTGCCGTCGCGTCGTACAACACCCAAGCGTCTGCCGTGACCTCGGGCCGCGGTGGCGGCGCAGACGACACGGGCACCGGGACGGGGGGAATCGCCGTGCCCCACACCATCGCCAGCGCCGCCCCGAGGGTTGCGAGCGAGGAGATCACCCTTCCAGCAGCCTCCCCAGCCGCCCCCGCACGATCGCTTCCTGCATTTCGGCCCCGGCCTGCGAGCAGTCGGCGAGGATCTCGGCGGCTTTGCGCCGGTTCTCCGGGTTGCGGTGGCGAAGCAGTGGCGTGACCAGTTGCTGAAGCAGATCTACCTCGCGGTCGGCGGCGAGCCGCAAAGTGCGCAGGTGCCGTGGTTCGAGACCTTGTGCCAACAGGCGGTACGCAGCCCGGGCGATGATCAGGTCGTCGTCGCGAAACACCAGTGTTCGGTCCGGAAACTCGAGCGGCTCCAGAAGGCCGATCCCGACGAGGTCATCGATCTGGCGGTTGGTGAGTCCGGTTGCCCGGCTCAGCTCGTCCACGCTCAGCGACACTCCCGTTGCTCGGAAGTACGACTCGGGCGGGGGGCCGGCATCGGGTCTCGCCCTGACGTCCTCGCCGCGTTCCCATGCCGTCAATTTGGACTTGATGACCTTGAGCGGCAGGAAGTGATCGCGTTGCTCGCGGAGGATGTAGCGGATGCGGCGCACATCGTCGTCGCGGAACATGCGGTAGCCCGCGGGGCTGCGCCGCGGTTCGATGAGACCCTGGCCTTCCAAGAAGCGCACTTTCGAGACGGTCAGCTCGGGGAACTCGTCCTTGAGCAGGGCGATCACCTCGCCGATGCTGCGCTCCCGCTCGTCCAGAGCCACGCCTAGCCCTTCCCACGGGTGACGGTCAGGTGAAACTTCCCGATGATCACCTCATCGCCGTGCTGCAACGGCGCGCGATCTCGTCTCTCCAGGTTCACATACGTCCCGTTCGTCGATCCGAGGTCCTCTACCGTGAGGCCGTGGCCGTCGACGACGAACTTGGCATGGTGGCGCGACACCGTGACGTCGCCGAGGAAGATATCGGCGTCCTCAGCACGGCCGGCCGTCGTCGCCCCCTCGCCGAGGATGTAGGCGAGACCAGCGTGCGGCCCCCGCTCGATGACGAGGGCGAAGCGGAAGGCGCCCGCCAGCACGCGAGCCGCAACCGCAGCCGGTTCGGGCTCAGCGCCCGGTCGGTAGACGAGCGTCGGTTCGCTCTCGACGAGCGGCTCGTCGTTGTGCGCGTCGGGATCCCGGTCCGTCATGCTGCCATGGTAGTGCCAACCTCAACGTCAGGTTGAGACTTTGCGCTCTGCCCGGCCCGACGTCGACCGCCGGAGGTCGTCACTCTGCGGTGTGCGCTGCGTATGCGGCGGCATCCATCAAATCGTCCATGGACGCATCGGGGGACGGTCGCAAAACGATGAACCATCCCTCGCCGTATGGGTCGGCGTTCACGACCTCGGGGTTGTCGATGAGTGCCTCGTTGACCGCCTCGACGGTTCCCGCAACCGGGGCGTACACGTCGGAGACAGACTTCGTGGACTCGACCTCACCGAACGCCTCACCGGCGCCGAGGGCTCGCCCGGCCTCGGGAAGGTCGACGTACACGATGTCACCGAGGGCATCCTGCGCGTAGTCGGTGATCCCGACCCGGACCGAACCATCGTCCTGCAGACGCGCCCACTCGTGGTTCTCTGCGTACCGAAGCTCTTCGGGTATCTGCACGGCGGCTCCCAGCGGTCGACTCGTCGGGAAGCTTACCCGGAGGGGCCCTGGGGCTCGGTCTTCAGGAGCTTGCGAGCGTCACCGAAGTACTGGAACCCCACCACCCAGTAGAGGACGAGACCCGGGATCGCCGTCACCCAGGCGACGATCTCCAGCCAGCGGGCCGGCGTCCCGATGCCGACGTACAGCCAGGCGATCGCGGCATAGAGCAAGAGGGTGGAGAGCTTGCCCAGACGCCGCACATCGATCTTCTTGCCACCCCGCGTCGCGAGGTAGAGCGCCCCAACCGAGATCAACGCCTCCCGCACGATGAGCACCCAGGCGAACCATGGCTCGAGCACGCCTGCGATCAAGCCGCCGATCACGGCTGCCGCCATGGCCAGCCGGTCCGCCACCGGGTCGAGCATCTTGCCGAGCTCGCTCACCTGGCCCAGCCGGCGGGCGAGGTAGCCGTCGACCCAATCGGTCGAAGCGATGATGCCGAGCAGCCAGCCCGCGGCGGCGACCCGATCCTGGGCAAGTAGCAACCACAAGAAGACCGGAACCATCAGGAGCCGGACGAACGAGACCGCGTTCGGCAGTGTCCAGATCGCCGTCGATGCGGGCGGTTCTGTCGTTCCCTCCGTCACGACGGAACGTGCGCGACCCGAAGGCGGATTCGCCCTATCTCCGACTCACCGTGCCGGACGATGAAGGTGTACCCCTTGGCCTCCGGGAACCGCACGTTGTAGAAGGGAATCACGAAGGGGACGATGCTCTCCGCTCCCGGAGGAAGGTTCGGCTGGTCTTTCACGCGCAGCCGCCCCTTCGCCTGGACGCCCAGAGCCTTCCCGTCCTCGTCGACGAGATCGATCACGAGATCGAGATCCTGATTCCGCTCGTCGGCACCCACCTCGACGATCATGGCGAGGTTGAGATTGCGGTGGACCACGGGAAGCCGCGTCGCACGGATCATCTCGAAGCCGCCGCCGAGGATGTAGAGCTTGCCGCCCTGCACCTGTGCGGCATCGGCGAGCATTGCCGTCGTCAATCGCACACGTCACCTCTCGTGGTGGACTGTGAACGGCCACACTAGCGCTGCACGGAGCAGCCTCCCGCCTCGATAGGCTCCCGGGGCATGGGCCGGCTCCGCGTCATGACCGCCAACCTGTGGGCGGACTACTCCTCTCCTGGAGGTCTCGCCGCCGTGCTGCGCGGAGTCGATCCCGACGTGCTCTCGGTGTGCGAGCTGCAGAGCGGCAATGCCGAGGTGATCGCCGCCCACTTCCCGCATCACGCGCTCGAGCCGCACCCGGACACTATGGGCAGCGGCATCGCGACCCGGTGGTCCGCCGATCTCACCCGGGTGCCGATGGTGTACCGCAGCGGCTGGTCGGCGCACCTCGACCCAGCGCACTGGCCACAGTTGGGGCGCGCGCTCGAAGTGGTCGGGGTGCACATGGCCAACCCCCTCGGGTGGCCGTGGTGGCGGAGCGCTCGCTACCGGACGCACCAACTCGCCGCCCTACTCGACCACATCGAGGCTTCCGACACGGCGCAGATCGTGGTGGGTGACTTCAACGCTTCGCCCGCCTGGCCGCTCTACCGCCGCCTGGCGGACCACCTCACCGATGGTGCCGTCGCCGCCGGGACCGCGGCCCGCACGTGGCGCCTACGGGGCATCACCCCTGCACTCCTCCGCATCGATCACGTCTTCGGCTCGGGCGTCGATTTCCTCACCACTTCTGCCATCGACGTGCCCGGTGCGGACCACCGCGCAGTGGTCGTCGACGTCGAAATCTGAGGTCTCAGAGCTTTCTGGCCTACCGCCGGACCTTCGCCTCTTCTCGGCCCGCTGCAGAGGTGCGATCGTGGCGCGATGGCGCGGCGCACGTGTCGGGTGCTGGTGGCGGTGGTTCTCGGTTATCTCGCGGCGGCCGCGGCGGGCCACCTTCTCGTCCTCGCCGGTGTCGGCGCAGCCCGGGCCGCGGGGCGCGACCCGCGGCAGCTCCGCTCGGGGGTGCGCAACTTCCGGGTCGTGGACGGCGCGCTGTGGGCGGGCGGACAACCGAACGACGCCGGCTACCAGGCGCTGGCGGCCGACGGCGTCACCGCCGTGGTCGATCTGCGCCGGGGCACGTTCCTCGATCCCGTGGTCGACGATCCAGTCCGGCTGGCAAGCCTCGGGATTCGCCACGTTCCACTCCCTATCACCGACGGGCACGCCCCGGCCCCGGGAGATGTCGACGCCCTCCTCGCCGCCATGCCTGCTCCGCCGAGAATCACCTTCGTGCACTGTGCCGCGGGCGTCGGTCGCTCGACGTCGGTCCAGATGGCCTATTGCGCCCGGACGGGCTTGCCCCACGGTGTGTTCGACCAGCTCGCCGTCGGTCCGCCGTCGCTCGAGCAGATCGCATACGTGGCAGGCCTCGCGGAAGGACGACCCCCCGGTCCGGCGATCACCTATCTCAGTCGCCACGTCGTCGATGGTCCCCGCAAGGTCTTCGGATGGATCCGAAGACTGGCCCGGCGTCCCCCGGCTGCGACCTGACCAATGCGCCCGGCATGATCGATGCCGAGCGAGCGTCGCCTCGGCGGGTCACACCCCCGAAAAGGAGGCAGCGGTGTGGACGGCGCGGCCGCCGACCATCGTCAGCTCCGAGGTCACGGTCGGAAGCAACTCCGGATCGAGATCGAAGACGTCGGCCGACAGCACGGCGACGTCGGCCGCCATCCCGGGAGTGAGCACGCCGCGCTCGTGCTCGTCCAGGGAGAACCACGCGCTCCCCGACGTGTAGGCGGTCAGCGCCTCGTCGATCGTGAGCCGGTGACGCGGGTGGCGCGGCGGCGCACCGTCGACCGAGGCGCCGGTCACGAGCCACCAGATGCATCGCCACGGGTCATGAGAGGCCACGACCGTGCCGTCGGTCCCTGCCCCGAGGGGAATCCCGAGGTCGAGCACGTCTCGCAGCGGAGGCGACACGGCGCCGATCTCGTCGCCCCAGAACGCGGCAGAGTCGGCGGCACGGAAGATCATGCGATCTTGGATCGCCAGCCCGATCCCGAGCGCGGCGACCCGCTCCAGGTTGCGGCGGCCGATGGGCTCGACGTGCGCCAGCGACATCCGGCTCCGGAGTCCGTCCGTCGCGGCGATCTCCTCCCAAACGTCGAGGATCGCCCCGATCGTGGGGTCGAGCACGGCGTGCATGTGGATCGGCCAGCCCGCCGCCGAAAGCAATCGCGTGATCTCGGCGAGATCAGCAAGCGCGTCCTGCGAGACCTCGAAGGGGCGCACGCCCTCGAGGTCGTGGCAGCCGAACGTGAGGATCTCCCCGGCCCCGACGTAGCGCAACATGTCGTCCCCGAACCCGGGCTGCACGTAGCGCACCCACTGGCGGATGTCCGCGACCTCGGTACCGCGTCCCCCCGGCACCACGTAGAGGCGAGCGCGCAGCGTCATCTCGCCTGCTCGCCAGGTGTCGAAGAGCGCGCCGTACGACTCGGGAACGACGCCGAACCCGCCCGGATCGATGACGCCGGTGATCCCGGTGGCGTTCAGGTCGGCCATGAACGTCTTGGTGGAAGCGATCTGGGCGGCGCGGGAGGCGGGTGGAATGCTGCCCAACACCATCGCGAACGCTCCCGGTCCACGGATCAGACCGGTGGGAGCGCCATCCTCCTCTCGCTCGATCCAGCCGCCGGGCGGATCCCCGGCCTCTGTCAATGCCCGAGCGATGCCAGCCGAGTTCAGGACCGCTTCTTCATAGAGCAGTTGGACGTAGACCGGGTGGTCAGGTGCGACCCGATCGAGGTCTGCCCGGGTCGGCCCGCGACCCTCGGCGAACTGCCCGGGATGCCAGCTGCCGAGCACTCGCAGCCACGTCCCAGGAGGTTGGGCAGTCGCCGCGACGGCGATGCGCCCCAGCGCCTCATCGAGACTGGCGACACCGTCCCAGCGAACGATGTCGTTCCAGGTGAGACCGCCGCGCAGGAAGTGGATGTGCGAGTCGTTGAGTCCGGGAATGGCCCGCCGACCGCCGAGGTCGATCTCGTCGGCGCCGACTTCTGCGATCGCCCGGACCTCGTCCACGGTGCCTGTGGCCAGCACCCGTCCGTTCCTGATCGCGAGCGCGTCGGAGTGCTCGCGCCCGGTCCAGATCCTCCCGTTCGCCAAGATGCGGTCGCCGTGGTCTGTCATCATCTCGGTCTCTTCCTCCATTGCGGGCGAAGCGCGTCGCAGCGGGGGCGACGCCTTCCGGGCTCTCGCCCGGCATCCTAAGAGGCCGCGCGGAGAGGGAACCGCCCCATCGTGGGGTTGCCGACATGCTTCCCGCTGCGTCCCTCCGCGGAGCCTCTCGGACCACGCCATCACGTGCCGGCTCGCTCGAGACGATCCCGGGGCTCTCGCGTCCGCCGACCCTCTATGATCGCCCGGGGTCACGAAGGGTGGTCTGCTCCTCATGCAGTGGGCGCAGCGCCCGGGTCGGTGCACCCCAAGACGCACGCTTCGAGGGACGGTGGCTCAGTGACCCAGACGCACGAACGAGGAGGAGTCACGCTCCTCGACGTCGCCCGCGAGGCGGGCGTCCACGTCTCGACCGTGTCCCGAGCGCTGAGCCCGCGGCAGCACTCTCGCGTCAACGCCGCCACTCGACGACATATCCTCGCCGTCGCCGACCGGCTCGGCTACCGGCCGGACATGGTCGCCCGCGGACTCAAGAGCGGCCGGACGGCAACGGTCGGCGTCATCGTTGCCGACCTCGGCAACAGCTTCGTGACGCCGATCATCCACGGGCTCACGAGCGCCGTGGCCGCCGCGGGGATGATGCCGATGATCGCCGAGACCGAAGATGGTCGCGACCGCTTGGCCGGCATCCTCGACCACATGCTCAGCCGGCGGGTCGACGCGATGGTC
>JBFFFX010000087.1:0-8887 GCA_041557775.1 Acidimicrobiia bacterium
CGAGATGCTGGCCCCGGCGCCCTCCGGGCCGAGCCGGTTCGCCTCCGGTACGAAACATCCGTCGAAGGCGAGATCCCCCATCGGAACCGTGCGCAGGCCCATCTTCTCGCGGACGGGCCCCTGTTCGCATCCGTCCCACGCGGTCTCGACCAGGAAAGCGGTGAGTCCCCAGCGACCCTTGCCCGGGTCCGTGGTGGCGAACACGAGTGCGAGATCCGCAAGCGGCCCCAGGGTGATGTAGCGCTTGGTCCCGGTCAGTCGATAGCCGCCCTCGACCGGCTCGGCGATCGTCGTCATCGCCATGTGGTCGGATCCGGCTTCCGGTTCGGTCACCGCATGCGCCCCGATGAGCTCTCCGGCGCACATTCCCGGCAGGTACCGCCGCTTCTGCTCGTCGGTGCCGTGGACGTGCAGGGGGTGCTGCACGGTCCACATCTGCGCGGCGAGGGCGAGGTTGAGCCCATTGTCCCGGCACCCGTAGCCGAGCGCCTCCATGACCAGGACCCCGGTCATCAGATCGGTGTCGACGCCCGTTGCGTTGTACTCCGCCGGCACCGACATCGACTGGAGCCCAAAATCGGCGCACCGCTTCCATGCGTCGGCGTTGAACGTGCCCGCCTGTTCCCGCGCCAGGAGATCGTCGTTCAAGGTGGCGGCGAACTCGATGATCCGCTGCCGCTCCGCCTGCTGTGCTTCGGTCCACGAGAATTCCATGATCCGTCTCCTTCAGCTGGCCAAAGGCTCACTCGGCGGAACGGCGCGCGGCCCATCGGCGGACACGACATTCGGTTCGAAATCGTAAGGATTCATCGGGTCATCGCTGATGTCCTCGAGCTCCATGAAGACCCCCAGATCGAGCCGGTTGGCATGATCGAGCAGGAGGTGGATGGCGGCGCGGTCCTCGAGCGCCCAGCCGGTCGAGTCGAACACGGTGGTCCGCTCACGAGCGTCCACATAGGTGTCCGGATCGGCCAGCAACTCGGCGAGCGACGGGCCGATCTCGTCGGTGGCGAGCTGCTGACACTCCCCCTCCTTGAGAGCTTGTTCGAGATGGTCGGGACACACGAGGCTCCGGGTGAGGAAGGACCGGGGCAGCTCGACCTTGCCTGGAAAGTCGGCGCCAACGGCGTTGACATGGAGCCATGGCTTGGTCTCGACGTCCTCGAACAACGGCCCGGCATCGATTCCCACCGACGTCGACGTGCACACGATGTCCGCGGCACCCATGACCTCCTCCAGCGATGCTTCGACCACGGTCACGCCCGCGGGAAGCACCGGCGCGGCGCGGCGCGAGAACGATTCCTCTATGGCGCCGTCGACGTCGCAGATGAGGATCTTCTCGAGCGGAAACGTCCGGAGCAGCGCGTGCGTCTGGGTCACGGCCTGGGCGCCGCAGCCGATGAGACCGAGCACCGCGGAGTCGGGCCGGGCGAGCACGCGGCTCGCCACGGCAGAGGCCGCGCCGGTGCGCAGGGCCGTCAGGAACGTGCCGTCGGCGAGACCGGCGAGATGACCGGTCTCGGTGTCGTACGCGCTGATCGTCGACAGGATCGTGGGGAGATTGCGGTGCGCCGGATTCGAGGGGTGATACCCAACCACCTTGATCGTCGTCGTCTCCGCGGTGTGCATCACCGGCATCCACTCCAGGAGCCCGATGTCGGGCTCGGTGTAGTGAAAGCCGTCCCGGGCGCGCACGAACGTTCGCGTGCCGTCGTACTCCCGCACCGCCTCCGTGATGCGCTCGATCATCTCGTCCATGAGGGCGTCGAGTCCGACCGCGGCGACGATACGGCGGATGTGCTCCCGGGCGACGATACGGGTCTTCATGGGGCCTCCGATGGACCGGGGCCGCACACGGCACCGGAAGGAACACGACCGAAGTTCGCGCCGGTCCACGCCTCGATCTCGTCGAGGAGCCGGTACCGGTTCCCCGGCAGCGTGAACGTGTGATCGGCATCTGCGTAGTAGCGGACGGCCACGCATCGCTCGAGCTCGATGTCCGGAAAGGCTTCGTGCATCTGGCGCTCGTAGTTGAACGGCAGCGGTCCAAGACGGGTGTACACCATCAACATCGCCACCCCTCTGTCGACCAGCGCCTCCAGCTCGCGAGCAAAACGTTCCTTCGGCACGACTTCGTTCTCGAACACGACCAGGTCGTCCTCGGCCACCTGTACGACACCACCCCGGCCCAGCCTCCGACTGACGTAGCCGATCCAGCGATCGAGTTGGAAGACGCGGGTCCGGTAGTGACGCAGCTTCGACTTGAAGGTCGGATACGCGTAGCCGTCGAGGAGAACGCAACCGGCGACCCGCTCGTCGCGTAGCGCAGTACGGAAAGCGTTGAACGCACCGGTGCACAGGCCGATCAGGATGAACCGCTCGCTTCCGGCCATTGCAGTGAGCGCATCCATGGCCTCGATGACGTCTTGCTGGGACCGTTCTATATAGAGCAACCCGCCTTCTTGCAGCTCGCTGTCGCCGACTCCGGACATGTCGAAGCGGAGCACCGGATGCCCCTGAGCGGCGAGCCGCCGCGCCAGGTCGACGTAGAGGCGGTTTGGACCGACGCGGTGCAGCAACCCGGCGTTCAGCAGGATCACCGCCGGAGCGTCGGTCGCCGGCGCCGCCGGAATCGTCAGGATCCCCAGGAGGCCTCGGTTGCGTCCGAAGAAGACGGGTCGCTCGTTCACAGGCTCCCTCCGATGAGGCCGGCGATGTGACTCGGGATCGCCATCGGCAGGAGGGCCGCTTGCGACGACGAGAGCTCGTCCCAGGCCCCAGCATCGGGAACCACCTCGAGGCGAACCGCCTCACCGGCGGACGCGGCGAGGCGCCGGTGCTCGGGGCGGTCCTGCGACGCAACGAGGGTGACGTCGGGCGTGGTCCATGCGGTGCGGCCCAAGTCGAGGGTCCGAATCCTGCGGCGTTCGGCCGATGGGTACGGAAAGCCGAGGAGCTCGTCGCCCAGCAGATCGGCGGCCGGCCGGCGGCCTCGTCTGGACGCGAGCATCTCGGCGTGCATCGCCTCGAGAGTGTCGAGATAGTTCGCTCCGGACACCACAGGATCCCACAGGACGAGCTGAGCCGCCGCGAGCCCACCAGCGCATGCCTCCGCCGCGAGCGTTGCGCCGAGGCGAACTCCGACGACCGCTAGGCGATCGTCGCCGGCCACCGTTTGCAGCTCCTCGGCTGCCGCGCCGATGTCGGCGATCCACCGGTCGATCGATCCGGCCCCCGCTCGGCCCGCAGAGTCGCCGGTCGCGAAATAGTCGAAGCGCAACACGTGCAGACCGGCGGCGGCGAGAAGTCGGGCGAGTCTGCGCAGGGCCCAATGCGTCCGCATGTACTCCCAGCCGAGCGGTGGGCAGAGCAGCACCGCGCCGGGCCGCGAGAGCTCGCCCGAAGGCGCGTAGTGCATCCCGAACAGCGGCTCCTGCCTGGACCCGAAGAAGTAGGCGCTGGTGCCGATCGCACTCGTTGCGCGAGCGGGGGTCTCGTCATCGGGCGCTTCTGGGCCGGGCGCCTCCAAGCTCCCGGTGGCGGGCAGCCGTGCCGCCGCTTGCTCCAAGGTGTTGAGCAAGATCACGCGTGGGCTGAGCCGGACACCCGTGCGTTCGTGCAGTGCGGCGATGAGCCGCATCGCCAGGATCGAGTGTCCACCCAGCTCAAAGAAGTTGTCCCGAACGCTGACACGTTCGATTCCGAGCAACTCGGCGACGGCGTCGGCAATCAGACGCTCTCGCCCATCTCGCGGAGCGACGAAGGCCGTGCTGGACGACACCTCCCCGATCGTGTCGGGCAGCGCAGCCCGATCCAGCTTTCCGTTCTTCGTGAGGGGCAGCTCGTCGATCTGGACGAGGTGCCGGGAGACCATGTAGTCGGGGAGGCGGTCGCGAAGGTGCCGGCGCAGGTCCGTCACGGTCGCGGCCACGGTCGACGAACCGACGTAGTAGGCGACGAGGCGGACGTCGCCTGGTCGGGGCTCGCGGACCGCAACCGCGGCGTTGAGCACAGCGGGATGCTCCATCAGCGCCGACTCGATCTCGCCGAGCTCGATCCGGTATCCGCGCAGCTTCACCTGATCGTCGTTGCGGCCGCGGTACGCCATCACCCCTTGCCGTTCCCATCGCGCGATGTCGCCGGTGCGGTACATGCGTCCGCCGGTTCGGAACGGATCGGGGACGAAGCGCTCCGCATCCAGCTCAGGCCGGTTGAGATAGCCCTTCGCGACGCCCTCGCCACCGACATAGATCTCGCCGTCGACTCCAACGGGGACCGGACGAAGACGGTGGTCGAGGAGGTAGACCCGCGCATTGGCGGCCGGCCGACCGATGGGGACCACCGTGAGATCCTCTGCAGGATCGAAGTGGTGGATCATGCACCCGACGGTGGCTTCCGTCGGTCCGTACTCGTTGAAGACGGCGACGTTCCCGCCCGAAGCTTCGTGGACCATCCGCGCCTGGTCCGTGCGCAGCTCCTCACCCCCCAGGATCAGCGTGCGGATGCGACGCGTCGTGAAGTGCTCCGGCTGCAGGAGCGCCAGATGCGAAGGGGTCAGCTTCACCACGTCGACGCGGTCGTCCTCGAACACCTCCAAGACCGAAAGGTCCTGCGGATCGTCGTCCCCGTAGACCACCACCGATCCGCCTGAGACGAGCGGTGCGAACAGCGACGTCACGGTCAGATCGAAGCCCGGCGAGGTGTAGAGCGGAAAGCTCACGGGTTCGTCGCCTCCGTACACCCGACTCGCCCAGGTGATGTAGTTGGCGAGGTTCCCATGGCTGACGGTGACGCCTTTGGGTCTGCCCGTCGAACCCGACGTGTACATGACGTAGGCGGAATCACCGGCGTCGATCGGCATCTCGAAGTCGAGGCCCGCTGGGTCGTCCTCGCCGAGCGGAAGCTCGGCCACGGGCAAACCCTCCGGTACGACCGTGCGGTGAGCGGCGTCCGTGAGCACGAGTGCGGCTCGGCTGTCGTCGAGAACGAAGCGAACCCGCTCGACGGGCGTGTGCCGATCGATCGGCACGTACGAGGCGCCGGCTTTGAGGACTCCGAGCACGGCGACGACCATCTGCGATGTGCGGGGAAGCAGCACTGCGACGCGCGGGGCCGACAGGCCGGCCACCTCGAGGACGCGGCGCGCCACCCGGTCGCTGGCGGCATCGAGCTCCGCAAAGGTCAACTCAGGACCCTCGCCGATGACCGCAGGCGCGTCCGGCCGGCGCGCAACCTGCGTGCGGAACGCATCGAGCACCGTCGCCATGCCTGCGGCATCGTCGGTCGCGTTGTAGGCCGCCATCGCCTCCCGCTCGGCGGCGGTCAGCATCTCGAGCTCGCCGACAGCCGCATCTGGGTCGGCCACGATCGACTCGAGCAATGTCGCGTAGTGCACGAGGAACTGCTCGGCGAACTCGGCGCTCAGGTCTCCCGCATCGAAATCGAGACCGACGTTGATCGGGTCCGCCGCCTCGACGGTGACCGAGAAGGGGAAGCTCGTGCGGCCATACCCATCGACGGTCCGATATCGCAGGCTCCCGGAGGGCGACTCGCCCGTGCCCCCGAAGTTCCAATAGGCGAAGAGGGTGTCGGTGAGCGTGGTTGCGGGTCCGAGCTCGCTCCACGATTGGACGTCGGTCATCGCCGTGTGCTCGTGCTCGAGCAGCGCGGCCTGCCGCGACTGGACCTCCGGCAGCCACTCCGCTACCGCGGCGTCCTCATCGACATCGATCCGCAGAATGAGGGTGTTGATGAACATGCCGACCATCGCCTCGACGTCAGGGAGCGTCGGCGGGCGGCCGGAGGCGACGATGCCGAAAGCGACTTCCGACCTGCCGAGGTAGCGTGTCAAGGCGATAGACAGCGCTCCGACCAGCACCGTGTTGACGCTCACCCGATGCACTCGGGCGAAATCTTCGAGGGCATGAGTCAGCTCGCGACTGAGCGCCCGGAAACGGCGGGTGTAGCCGCGGTAGGAAGCGTCGGCGATGGCCGGCACCATGCGGGTCGGCACTGCAAAGCCTTCGAGTTCCCGCCGCCAGAACGCCTCGGTCTCGGCGGCGTCTCGGGTCTCGAGCCAACTGACGTAGTCGGCGAATGGGGGAACCGGCGGCAGCGCAGGCTCCTTGCCTTGCAGCAGCGTCTCGTAGGCACCGAAGACGTCGCGGAGCACATTCGCCGCAGACCAACCGTCCTGGAGCAGGTGATGCTGGTTCCACAGGAGCACGTGGTGGTCGGCTGAGGTTTGGAACACCGCCAGGCGCATCAGCGGCGGCTCGTCCAGGGTGAAGGGTTCCCGGCGGTCAGCCTCGAAAGCAGCGGCCACCGTCGCCTCTGCGTGCGGATCGTTCCTCAGATCGTGGAACGCCAGCGGAACGTCGACGCCGCGGCACACGATCTGGACCGGCCGTCCGCGATGCTGCCAGGCGAAGGCGACGCGCAGCGCAGGATGACGGGCCACAGTGTGCGACCAGGCGCGGCGGAACGTGGCGATGTCCAGTGCGCCGTCGATCTCGATCCGCTGCTGGACGGTGTAGAGATCGTGGTCTGCCGAAGCCAGGGTGTGAAACAGCATCCCCTCTTGCAGAGGCGACAGCCCGACGACGTCTTCGACGGCGTCCTCACCCAAACGTACGCGCAGACGGGCCACCGAGTTTTCAGCCCCGCGATCACTCGTGGCGGTTTGGGAATATGTGGAGGAATGGAGCAACGCCACGCTCGTCCCCTACCGGCTCGATTGCGTCCTGATCAGGAGACGCTCGAGTGTGCCCCCCGCACAAGCGATGGTAGGTCAGCCCGCAGCGCAGAACAGCCCGTTTCCGCCACAGCGGCGACATGAGACCATGATTTGAGTCCAGCGACCTACCCGGAACGGCGAGAATGGCCCACAATGACCATTCGGCTGCCCCTTCCCGCCCTGCCAGGACACGTGGTGGCCGTGTCGCTCGGGCCGGACGATGACCTCGACGACGATCTTCACCCGGAGGAAGCGGCGATGCTCCACCCACGCGCCGTTCCTGCGCGGCGACGGGAATTCGCATTGGGACGGGTGGCAGCCCGGCGGGCTTTGCGGGGCCTGGGCTCCGCCGCACCTCCGATCGCACAGGGACCGAACCGCGAACCTGTCTGGCCGGCGGGCATCGTCGGGTCGATCACTCACGCCCAGGGTTTCGCCATCGCCGCCGTCGCGTTCCAGGCTGCGTGCGGAGGCTTGGGGCTCGACCTCGAGCACCGTGCCCGATACTTCCCCGAGCTCGAGAGCCAGGTCGTCTTCGGAGACGAGCGCCGCCGCATCGCCGCCCTACCTCCCGCAGCGCGCCCCGATGCAGTGCTGGAGGTGTTCGCTGCGAAGGAGACCATCTACAAGGCGTTCTTCCCGCGGGTCGGCCGCTTCTTCGGATTCGAGGCCGCTCGCGTCACCCATCCCGACGACGACGGACCCTTGACCGGCCGGCTGGTCGCCCCTCTGGACGACGCCTACCCACCGAGCCGGGCGTTCTGCATCGAGCGGCGCTGGTTCGGAGAGCTCGTGCTGACGTGGCTCGTCCTCCCCCACGACGGATGGCGCACCGGGTCGGGCGGGTGATCGTGTGGCCCGATCGGGCCGGGCGGCTCTCCCCGCGGCTGGCCCGCCTCCAATACGATGGCAGCGTTGACGTGACATGGTGACACGCACGACCGACGGCGGCGGACCGCAGGGCAGCTCGCTCGGGTCGGCAGCGGGAGAGCGGCTGCTCCTCGCCGGCCTGGCCTCGACTTCGGCCGCCGGTCTTGCGTTCGAGATCGCCTTGACCCGCGTCTTTGCGATCACGCAGTTCTATCACTTCGCGTTCTTGACCGTCAGCGTCGCGTTGCTCGGCTTCGGCGCCAGCGGCTCGGCCCTCGCCGCCTACCCCCAGCTCGGGCGGGGCGGTGCGAGACGGTGGGGGCTCCTGGCGACCGCGCAAGGGGCGGCGACCGTGGCGGCCTACCTGGTCGTCAACCACCTGCCCTTCGACTCCTTCGCCATCGCCTGGGACCGGCGGCAGTTGCTGTACCTGACCGTCTACTACCTCGTGCTCGCCGTTCCCTTCTTCTTCGGCGGCGCCGTTGTCGGTGCGATGCTCCAGGAGGCCGGACGCCGATACGCCATCGGCTCGAACCGCGTCTACGGCGCCAGCCTGGCAGGGTCGGGCTTCGGGTGCCTCGTCGCCGTCGCCGCACTGTCCTCGCTCGGTGGTGAGGCCACCATCCTGCTGGCCGCATTCATCGCCTTCTCCGGCGCCTTCCTGCTCACTCCGGCGCCGAGACGGGCCGGCACCTCGCTGGTGGCGGTCACCGCCGCCACCGGCTGCCTTGCGGCCATCGTCTTCATGCCCGGCCCGCTCGAGATGCGTCTCTCCCCGTACAAGGACCTCACGGGTGCGCTCCGTCACCCGTCGGCCCGCGTCGTCGACACGGCGTGGGACGGTGGAACCCGGATCGATCACGTCGAGAGCACCGGCATCCGCTCGCTGCCGGGTCTGAGCCTCACTTTCGCCGGTGCACCGCCGCCGCAGGACGGCATCACGTTCGACGGTGACGATCTCAGTCCGATCCCGCTCATCCGCCCCGAGGATGCCTCGTTCACCGAGTTCATGCTCAGCAGCGTGGCGTTCAGCCTCCGGCCGAATGCCGACGCGCTCGTCCTCGAGCCCCGCGGCGGCCTCGACGTGCTCGTCGCCCTCACCGGCGGCGCCGCATCGGTGACCGCGGTCGAGCCCCATGGCGACGCGATCGACGCGGTGCGCCGCCGGTCCGGCAACGTCTATGACAACGCGCGGGTTCGGGTCGTCCGCGCCGCGTCACGAACGTTCGTCTCCCGCACCGACGAGGTCTTCGACGTCGTCGCGCTCTCCCTGACGACGCC
>JBFFFX010000088.1:0-8834 GCA_041557775.1 Acidimicrobiia bacterium
GCTGCGATCGCCTCACGGAGCTGATCGCCTGAGCCTCAGGCCGGTCAGCCGGGTCGCCTGCCCAGCCACCGATCGACGAAGGCGTTGCCGAACACCCCGTGGGGGTCCAGCTCGAACGCGGCGCGCGCGAAGTCCTCGCCCCGTTCGAAGCGGGACCGCAGGTCCGCGGGGACGAACCCGTGCTCCTTCCCGGGATGGGGACGTCCCCCGAACTCCAGCATCATCCGCTCGAACTCGGTGAAGTAGACCTCGATCCCTGGGGCCTCCGCCATGTAGGCCCCGATCTGGCAACTGTCGCGACCGTAGGCGGGGCTCATCCAGCCCGTGTCGGCTTTGACGAACCGCACCTCGGCCGGGAAGTTGACCCGAAGATCGCGCCGCTCGATGAGGTCGCGGAGACCCAGAAGCGCAGGCCCGGCAGCGGCGAGACCCACTGAGTACTCGATCTCCCTGTTGAGGGGCGGCATCGCCAGCGACAGCATCTCATGGCTCCGACCGCGCCGTGTCTGCTCCCGTGCATACAGGGCGCCGATGCGCCGGGTGATCCCGCGGATGAGCGACGGACGGCGCCGTCCGAGGCCGAGCAGCGCCGGGAAGACGAATCGGTTGAGGCCGTGCTCCACGGCCCGTTGTACCCTGGGTTGGCGACGCGCGACGTCCGTCCTCTCGTAGCGGAAGACCGTGACGATGTCCGTGTGCGGGAACCACCACACCTTGACGTACTCGGCGGAACCGGCGATCTCAGCCAGCGCAGCGGCCGCTTCGTCGATCGCCAGGGACGCCGTCCTCTCGACGAGCCCGAAGGCAGGCACGACCCGCAGCGTCACGGCGGTCACGACGCCCAAAGCTCCGAGATGCACCCTGGCGGCGTCGAGCCGCGGATCGCCCTCGCTCAGGTCCACCACTTCCCCACCGGCCGTCACCAAGCGGACCCCAGACACGAGCGACGACAGGTTCCCGTGCCGGAGCGAGCTGCCGTGGGTTGCGGTCGCAATCGCCCCCGCCACGGTCTGCTCCGTCACAGAGCCGAGGATCGGCAGCGCCCGGCCCGACTCGGCCAGACGGTCGACCAGTGCGGAGAGGCGCATCCCGCCGTCCACGGTCACCACGTCGTTCGCAAGTTCGAAGCGGCGGGTCATCGCATCGAGCCGCATCGCCGTCCCGTCGGTCGTGGCGATGTCCGACCAGGAGTGCCCGGCCCCCAGGACCTTGACGCGGGCGGAGGTGGCTGCGGCGCTCCGGAGGGTCTCCGCTACTTCCGCTTCGGAGCGCGGCGAAACCACGGCACGAGGAGTCCAGCGCTGGTTGCCTGCCCAGTTGCTCAACGCCGCCATGGCACCACGCTACGCAGCCGCGCCACGGCGCGTCGCCGAAGACCGCCGGTAGCCTGGGACGCAGGAGGCGGGTCCGATGGATTGCCGTGAATGTGGAACGGAGAACACCGCAGGCCACCAGTTCTGCTCGAGCTGCGGTGAGCGGCTCTCCGACGCATGCCGTGTGTGCGGGACGGAGCCGGCGCCCGGTGCCCGGTTCTGCCACAACTGCGGTTCCCCCCTCGGGGCGGACGACCACGGCCCAGATGAGGGCGCGCCGCCAATCGAGCGGCGGCTGGTCACCGTGCTCTTCTGCGACCTGGTGGGTTTCACGGCGGCCAGCGAGCGACGCGACGCCGAGGAGATGCGCAACCTCCTGAGCCGATATTTCGAAACGGCGCGCGGCATCATCGACCGCTTCGGCGGACTCGTGGAGAAGTACATCGGTGACGCGGTCATGGCGGTGTGGGGAGCGCGCATCGCCAACGAGGACGATGCGGAGCGGGCCGTCCGAGCCGGGCTGGAGCTGCGCGACGCCGTCGCCAAGCTCGCCGCCGAGGACGGAGAACCCGGCCTCCAGGTGCGAATCGGCGTGCTGACCGGCGAAGCCGTCGTCGGCAGCGGCGGCAACGAGTCCACCGGCATGGTGGTGGGCGACCTCGTCAACACCGCCGCCCGCCTCCAGTCCGTTGCGCATCCGGGGTCGGTGTTCGTCGGAAGGTCGACCTACCTGGCAGCCCAGCGGGCGGTCGCCTTCGAGCCGGCCGGGCTACACGAGGTGAAGGGCAAAGAGGCGCCCCTCGCCGCGTACGAGGCGTTGCGTGTCGTCGCCGCCCGCCGCGGACGGGAACGTGTCGCCGGCCTCGACCCCCCGTTCGTCGGCCGGCACGACGAGCTCCAGCTCCTGAAGGACCTCGCCGCAGGGGTCGAGCGCGATCAGCGCGCCCGCCTCGTCACCGTGATCGGCGATGTCGGCATCGGCAAGACCCGGCTCGCCTGGGAGCTTCGCAAGTACCTCGACGGGCTGGCCGCCCCGGTGCAGTGGCATCAGGGGCACTCGACACCGTACGGCAGCCAGGGCGTCGTCCACCGGGCGATCTCGGACCTCATCCGCTCCGTGATCGGCGTCGACGACGAGACGCCACCCGAAGAGGTCGCCGCCGCCGTCGATGCCGCGATGGATGCAGCCGTCGAGATGGCGATGGACCAGCGGTCGGCACACGTCGACGAGCAATTGAGAATGCGGCCGTGGCTCGAAGCGCTGCTCGGCCTCGCCCCGGCGCCCGAGGGAGACCGAGCCGATCTCGACGGTGCGATTCGCAACTTCCTCCGCTACGTCGCCGCCCAGGGGGCCACGGCGCTGGTCTTCGAGGATCTCCAGTGGGCCGGCGAGGGGCTGCTGACGCTCGTCGAGCAACTGCCTCGCTGGATGCCCGACGCTCCGCTGCTGGTGATCGCCCTGGCTCGCCCCGAGCTGCTGCGGAGCCGGTCGCACTGGGGCACGGGCAGCCGCGCCGTCACGATCCGGCTCGACCCCATGACGGATCACGAGATGCGGGCCCTCGTCACGGGAATGCTCGGCGAGGTCGACGATGGGTTCGCCGCAGCGCTGACCGCACGCGCGGCGGGCATTCCCCTCTACGCCGTCGAGCTGGTGCGCAGCCTCATGGCGCAGGGCCTCATCGAGACGGACGACGGTCACAGCCGCGCGGCGGTCGATCTTCGCGACGTCGCGATTCCCGAGACCCTGCAATCGCTCGTCGGCTCTCGGATCGATCGCCTCGGCAGGACCGAGGGGTCCCTCCTCCAGGATGCTGCCATCCTCGGCCCCCAATTCACGCTCGACGGGCTCGCCGCGATCAGCGCCAAGCCCGCCGACGAGATCACGCCGTCGCTGGCGCGGCTGGCGGCTGCGGAGCTGGTCGAGCCGCTCCGCCACGGGTCGTCGCCGGAGCACACGGCGTATGCGTTCCTGCAGGAGCTCGTCCGCGAGGTGGCCCTGGGCCGGATGCGCCGCGACCTGCGGCGCTCGCGGCATCTCGCCGCCGCCGAATACCACGCAGACATGGACTCACCGGATGCCGCCGCAGTCGCAGCCGATCACTACCTCAGCGCGCTCGCCTTCGAGCCCGATGCGGACGCCGCAGACGAGATCCGCAGCCGGGCCGCCGAAGTGCTGACCGCGTCGCTCGAGCGCGCCGCCGACCTCTACGCCCACGAGGAGGTCCTCACGCTGGGCACGCGCCTTCTCGATCTCGGTCTCGACCCGTCGCAGCAGGCGGCCATCAACGAGGAGTTGACGACCGCCGCCGGCTCGATCGGCCGCTACGAGGACGCCGAGCGCTACGCCCTGGCCGCACTCACCGTGTACCGCGACCGGGGAGGCGGCGTTGATTCCCGGCGGGTGATCGGCGTGCTGGCCGAGAACTACATGGCCATGTCCCAACCGGAGCGCGCCGTGGAGATCCTGCATGAGGCTCTGGAGCCCCATGACGACCTGGCGGCCGAACCGGGACTCGCTGCCTTGGGCGCGATCATGGCCAAGGTCATGCTGATGCGCCTCGACCTCCCGGCGGCGTTGCATACCGCCGACATCACGCTGGCCGCCTCCGAGCGGCTGGGGTTGCTGCCGGTGACCGTCGATGCATTGGTCACCAAGGCGTCGAGCTTCGGCATCATGGGGCGCCAGATCGAGTCGCGCCTTCTGTTCGAGGGTGCGCTGGCGATCGCCGAACGACATGACCTCACCTCCGTCGCGATGCGGGCCTACATCAACATGGCGGCGTCCAGCCCCGGCCTCGACGTTGCCGACGAGGCCACGCAGCGCGCACTACAGCTCGGTCGCCGCACGGGCAACCTTCCCTTCTTGAGCTTCGCGCTGACCAACCGGGCGTCGACATTGCTCGCGGCGCTGGATCACGACGGGTTCGCCGAGCTGGTGGCCGACCCACAGTGGGCGGTTCCAGCTGCACCGACGCGGCTCCAGATGCTGTTGCTCGAGGCCTACGCGGCCGGCCTGCGCGGGAATGCGGCTGCGGCCCAGCGGCTCCTACAGGCGATCGAAGACGAGCGGGGCGACCGGGAGATCCCGTCGCTCAAGCCCGGCCTTGCCATCGCGGCCTCGCTGGCCGGTGATCGCTCCGCGCTCCCGGGCCTCATTGCCGGGCGTGCCGGTACCCCCCTCGACGACCGCGTCGACGACAACGTGCTCCGCGCCGCGTTCATCGCCGCAAGCCCGGAGGAGCTGGCTCGTCTGCTCGAGGGCGCTTCGCCGGCGGTCCTAGAGTCGGCGGATTCGCTCGCTGGTGTCGCCGCCCGGATGCTGGCGGCCCGCGACGGCGATGCCGCATCGCTTGCGCAGGTCGAAGCAAGGCTCGGCACCTTCCGCGCCACGCAGCGCCGTATCGACGAGGTCGTCTCCACCATCGGATTGAGCCGCCTGCTATCCGCGGGAACTCCTGCACAGGTGCGCATCACGCGTCAGGCGCAACAGCGCATCGAGCGCTACGGGGTTCCCGGGCTGCTGCCGCTTCTTGATCCCGACACCCACGAGTAACGGTCGGTATCATCACGGCAGACAGCAGTCACGAGAAGGCAGTCCCGTGGTCACGAAGAACGAAGCACTGAGCCGACTCGCATCAGCCCGCCTCTTCAGCGGGCTGGGCCAGACGGACCTTCGCCACATCCACGACATCACCAAGGTGGTCCACCACCACGCCGGTCACCACATCATCACCGAGGGTGACCGCGGTTCGGGGTTCCAGATGATCATGGCGGGCGAAGCCCGTGTGATCCGGGGCGGGCGAACGGTGGCCAAGCTCCATCCCGGTGACTTCTTCGGCGAGATGGCGTTGCTCGACGACGGACCTCGCACCGCCGACGTGTACGCCGAGACGGAGCTGACGACGCTCGGCATCACCTCGTGGGACTTCAAGGCACTGCTGAAGCGCCGCCCGACGATCGCGTTGGGGCTGCTCGTTCACCTCACCGGCCGGCTCCGCGAGTCGCAGAAACGCGAGGACAGGCTGCGGGCCTGACGCTTCGCAACCGGCCCGGCGGCTGAGGTAGCGACACCTGGCACGGTGCGGAAAACGCGCCGACGGCACTCGCTAGGCAACGTTGATAGCCAGTCGTCAACGCAGTTTGCTGCCGTCACGAGTGCGCCAAACCATTCCTCCGCACCCTGTTAGGCGAACGCCGCTGCGATGCCGAGGCCGACGAGGTGCGCCGCGGCCACGACCACGGCGGCGACCCCGAGGTGCTCGACGATCAGCGGTCGCGCCGCAACACCCTGATGCCGGGCGAGCTCGAGGCTGAGGAGCGTCAGGGCGCAGCCTCCCCAGATCAGGGACACGACCACTGCGACGTCGAGGCTGAGCAGGAGCACCGGGACGGCAAACGTCAAGGCCGTGAGCAACTTCGCGCTGAACGTGGCGAACGTGGCGGTCCAGATCTCCCGGTTCGTGTGGACCCCTTCCGATTCCTCCGAGACGTGAATGCCGAGGGCGTCGGACAGGGAGTCCGCCAGCGCGATCGTCAGGACCCCGCCGAGCACCGCCGCCCGCGAGTCGGTACCTGAGGAGAGGCCGACGAGCAGCCCGACCGTCGTGATGACGCCGGAGGTGAGACCGAACGAGATCCCGACCCTCAGGGAGTGGTCCACGTCGTCGGAGGGAATCTCGCGTCGCTGCGTTGTGCGAGTGCGCTGTGACGGCGAAACGGCGCCCATGGTGTCCTCCGAGTGGCCGGGGCCGGAGGTAAAGCCGTACCTCCATTTCCCTGCGACCAGGCTGCGACAGCCGTGGTGTGCACGACAGAGGACCAAGGCGCTCCGCGGCAGGAATGATGGCCCTGCATGCCGGCCGCGCGTCCGGGCCGGGGAGAGTCGACCGACCCTGGCGGCGTTGGTGAGGCGCTGGTAGGAGATGACAGATGGAACGCCTCACTGAGATTCTGCGCAACAACCGGAATGCGGCGGGCACCGCACTACTCCTGCTCATCCTGACGATGGTTGCCTTCCCGTACCTTCTGGGCGTGAGCGCAGCGCTCGGCGTCGTCCTACTGCTGCTCGTGCTCGCTGTCGCTGCAGCCATCTACCGATGGCTGAACCACTCCCCCGTCGCACTCGACCGGCCACTGTCCGCGGCGAGACTGACCTTCGGCGTGCTCGTCGGGTTCGTGGTCGTGGGCGCTGCGATCCAGGCCGTGCCGTATGGATGGGACCGATCCAACCCTCCGATCACGGCGGAGCCCCCGTGGGACTCGGCCCGCACCCGCGAGCTGACGGTGAGGGCGTGCTTCGATTGCCACAGCAACGAGGTCGAGTACCCCTGGTACGCCCGTGTTGCGCCGATCTCATGGGTCGTCCAGGGTCACGTGTCCTCGGGGCGGGACGCTGTCAACTACTCGGAGTGGGATCGCCCCCAGGAGGAAGCGCACGAATCGGCGGAGACGGTGCGGGAGGGGGAGATGCCCCCGGCGTACTACACGCGCCTCGCCCACGACCGCGCCCGGCTGACGGAGATGGAGCGGAGCGAGCTGATCGCGGGGCTCATCGCAACATTGGGTGGTGGCGAAGACGAGTCCGACGACTGAACCCTCTGGGTTCACTCGGGGTGTTCCGCCAGGTAGCGGTGGACGAGTTGGACGCAGGTCGATCCCTCACCGACCGCACCCGCAACCCGGCGGATGGAGCCGTGGCGGGCGTCACCAGCGGCGAAGATGCCCGGCACGCTCGACTCGAGGTGATACGGATCGCGCCCGCGCGGCCAGTTCGGTGCGGGGATGTCGGACCCGCACAGCACGTAGCCCTTGGCATCGACCGCGACCAGGCCGGCCAGCCAGTCGATCTGCGGCTCGGCGCCCACGAAGATGAACGGGTACGCGGCCGGGTGCCCGGCGACTTCCCCGGTTGCGACATTCTCGACCCGGATGACCTCGAGGTGTTCTTCACCGACGGCGCCGACCACGCGGGAACAGGGCATCAGGTCCACGTTGGGCGCCGCGGCGAGACGATCGATCAGATACTGCGACATGTGCGCCGCCAGGTCGGGACCGCGGAAGATGAGGGTGACTCTTTCGGCGAAACGCGAGAAGTGCATGGCCCCCTGGCCTGCCGAGTTGGCGGAGCCGACGACGAAGACGTGCTCACCTTCGGCGGCCAGGGCCTCCGAGGTCGCTGCGCCGTAATAGACCCCGGCGCCTGCCAGCCGCTCGAGCCCCGGGGCGTGCAGCGTCTTGGAGGACACTCCGGATGCGATGACGAGAGCCCGGCAGTTGAGCGCCGTGCCGTCGGCGAGATGGAGGACCTTGTAGGCGCCGTCCAGCTCGAGGCGCGTCACCCGCTGCGGCACGACGATCTCGACCCCGAACTTCCTCGCTTGAGCCACCGCCCGATCGGCCAGCTCGGCGCCGCTCACCCCGTCGGGGAAGCCGAGGTAGTTCTCGATGCGGGAGCTGGTACCTGCTTGCCCGCCAGTTGCGCGCGCCTCGACGAGCACCGTGGACAGCCCCTCCGACCCGCCGTACACCGCTGCCGCCAGACCCGCCGGCCCCGCGCCGACGATGCCGAGGTCGTAGCTGCGCTCGGCCGCGTGGGCATGCATGCCCAGCGCCTCGGCGAGGTGCTCGACGGAAGGGTCGGCGAGCGCAACCCCGTCGTGAAGGATCGCAACCGGCAGAGGAGCCTCGGTCAGATCCAGCGCATCGAGCGCGCGCTGGGCCTCGGCGCCCCGGTCGAGGTCGAGCCATCGATACGGCACGCGATTCCCGCCGAGGAAGTCCTTGAGCTCGTGGGCGTGCCGGGCCCAGCGGTGCCCGATCAAGGTCACGTGGGGCTCCATGGCGGACGTCTCAGGGTCTGTCATGGGATCCTTTCGCTCCGAGGGTTCACCCTATCCGGTCGAAGATCCCCCGACCCGGCTGCGGCTCCGTGTTCGTCCGGGACCCGGAGGCGACCCTGAGAGCGGTCCGGGTCGTGGTAGGGAAGTACCCGATTCACGGCACAGCTCCGTGGAGAGACACTGTAGGTATGGAAACAGTGGTCGGCACCAATCTCATCATCCAGGTCATCGCCTCGATTCCCGTGTCGGTGATGATCGGATCGCTGCTGATGGCGCTGACCGTCGTCACCGGATTCGCCGGACGCTTCGCCCAGCTGGTCGAGGAACGCGGTCACCGGCCGCTCCGTGACGATCTCACCGAAAGGACGTCCTGAAGATGCTCACGTTCCTGCTGTGGATCGTGCTGGCGGTCATCTCTCTCCCGCTGGCGATCCTCGCCCTCATCCTCTACCCGATCGTGTGGCTCTTGAGCCTCCCCTTCCGGCTCATCGGCGTCACGGTCTCGGGGGTGTTCGAGTTGATCGGCTCGATCATCCGCCTCCCGGCGAGGCTGTTGCGCGGAGGCACGGCGTAGCGGCGGCGACGCCTGCGGCAAGGTAGGCAGGGGCGACGCCTGCGGCAAGGTAGGCAGGGGCGACGGCTGCGGCAAGGTGGGCAGGGCGACGGCTCGGGCTATGCC
>JBFFFX010000089.1:0-8808 GCA_041557775.1 Acidimicrobiia bacterium
CACCGGCGTTGTCGGCGCCGTAGTCGTGGTCGTCCCAGACATAGGCGACGGGGACCTGCCGGTAGAGCGCGGCCTGCGCCGGCTGCGTGAGCGTGATCTCGTAGGCGTCGGCGTAGACGTCCAGCGAGTCGTCGACGATGTCTCCGTAGAAGAAGTCGCCGGGGGTGAGGAAGAGGTCCGGCGCCTCGGCGGCGATGGCATCGAACACTGCGCCGTTCGAGCCGAGACGCGAACAGGCGCCGACCGCCACCGTGAACGATGTCGGACCGGTCGGGAACGTGGCGAACGATCCAGCCCTTTGTACATCTGCCTCGCCGTCGGCGACCGCCTCGTAGCGGTACCCCGTCCCGGGATCCAATCCTGTGAGCTCGAACCGGTAGAAGGGACCGCCGCTCGAGGACGTGACGCGGCGCTGATCGGAAGGATCGACCGCGGACGTCACCTCGAGCTCGACCAGCGCGGCGTCCGGCACGTATGCGACCACCACCGCGGCGTCGGTCGTGACTCCGCCCGACCACATCCACGTCACGGCGGACTCGGGCGGCGCCACCGCCGGCGACCCGGGGTGGGCGGCCCCATACCCGTGGGCGTAGTAATCCCAAGCCACCGCACCGCCACCGGCCATGAGGCTTCCGGTGATCAGCGCGAGGGCGACGATCGATCGCAGCGTCTGGGTGCGATGCCACGCGAGGAAGTAGAGGACCGCCGGCGCCACGAACACGAGCGCCGCGATGAGCGCGACGAAGGGGTGGTATTCGATGGCCGCGAGGGCGCCCACGCTGACCCCGGCGACCAGCGCCATCGAGGCCCCGAACGCCTCCCACCGGTAGGCGAGGTACAGACCGGTCACCGCCAGTGCAAGCGCGGCAACCGAAGCCGTCGACTGCCAGGGGACGTACTTGCCGGCGCCGGGAACTCCGAGCCAGATCACCGCGACGGCGAAACCGCCCACGGCGAACACCGTCAACGCACGCGCCAGCCGGCGACAGGCGCGCTCGAACGGACCGGAGAGAACGTGGGCTCCGAGGTCGTGATGACGGATGGCGTCGACGAGCCGCTCGACCTCGTGATGCGTCTCGTCCTGCGTCGTCATGAGCGCACATCGCAAACGCCGCCGCGCGCTGCGGCGGCCAGCGTCCTCCAACTCCCACGCTACGAGCAGCGAGCAGCCGGGCTAGAGGACGAAGGTCCGCGGTGCAGGGTCACCCGGCACGGGGCCTCGCCCGGTTCCGGGCGACGGCCGGACCGGCTCGTCACACGGTCGCGTCGACGAGCGGCGGTGTCTCCGGCAGCGCCCACACCCCGGTGGTCAGGTAGTCGTGGATCGATGCTGCCGCCCGGCGTCCGGCCCCCATTGCGAGGATCACCGTGGCGCCCCCGGTGACGATGTCACCCCCGGCGAAGACGCCCGCCTTGGTCGTCCGGCCCGAAGCTTCGTCGGCGACGAGCGTCCCCCACCTCGTCTGGGCCAGCTCGTCGTCGGTACGCGGCAGCAGCGGGTTGGGGGTGTTGCCTATGGCGATCACCGCAACGTCGATCGCGGTCTCGTACGTCTCCCCCTCGACGGGCTCGGGGCGGCGGCGCCCGCTCTCGTCGGGAGCGCCGAGCCGCATCCGCTGGATCCGCACTCCCCGCAGCCTCCCCTCGTCGTCCCCCAAGAACTCGGTCGGTGCCGCGAGCGTGGCGAATCGCACGCCTTCTTCCTTGGCGTGGGCGATCTCTTCGCGCCGCGCCGGCATCTCCTCCTCGGTCCGGCGATACACGAGCGCAGCGACCTCCGCCCCCAGCCGCAGCGCCGTGCGCACCGCATCCATTGCGGTGTTGCCTCCACCGAAGACGGCAACCCGGCGGCCGCAGAGGTCCAGCAGCGGAGTGTCCGAATCGGGCAAGTACGCCTTCATGAGGTTGACTCGGGTGAGGAACTCGTTGGCGGAGTAGACCCCGACGAGATTCTCCCCCGGGACGCCGGTGAAGCGAGGCAGCCCGGCGCCGACACCCACGAACACGGCGTCGTGTGCCTCCAGCAGCTCGTCGAGGGTCTCGACCATGCCGATGATCGCGTTGGTCTCGAACCGAACGCCCAGCCGGGCGAGCGCCTCGACCTCGACCCGCACGATCTCCTTGGGCAGACGGAACTCGGGAATGCCGTACACCAACACGCCGCCCAGCTCGTGCAACGCCTCGAAGACGGTGACCTCGTGGCCGAGCTTGGCCAGATCACCCGCACACGCCAGACCCGCCGGCCCACTGCCGACGACGGCCACGCGTTTGCCGGTGGACTCCGCCGGAGGTGTCACGGGGACGATGCCTTGCTCCCGCTCGTGGTCGGCGACGAAGCGCTCCAACGCACCGATCGCCACCGGCTCGTGCTTGGCGCCGAGCACGCACGCCCCTTCGCACTGGTACTCCTGGGGGCAGACCCGACCGCAGATGGCGGGAAGCGAGTTGTCCCGCTTGACGATGGCGACGGCGTCGTCGAAGCGCCCCTCCGCCACGGCGATCACGAACTGGTCGATCTGGACGCCCACGGGGCAGCCTTCGATGCACTTGGCTCGCGGACACCGGATGCAGCGCTCTGCCTCGAGCTGTGCCAAGGCCGACGTGAACCCCAGGTTGACCTCGTCGAAGTTCGACCGCCGTACCGTCGGCTCCTGCGCCGGCATCTCCTGCCGGGGCAGCTGCATGCGCTCCTTGCGGGTGAGCTCCGCCATCATGGCACCGCCGAGACTGCGACCGGGCACAGCTCATCGCGCCGCTTCGCCTCGAAGTCGAGATAGGCGCGGTTGCGCCGGGCGAGCAGCCCGAAGTCGACCTGATGCGCATCGAACTCGGGCCCGTCCACGCAGGCGAACCTGGTCTCGCCGCCGACGGCCACCCGGCACCCGCCGCACATGCCCGTGCCGTCGATCATGATCGGATTGAGGCTGACGACGGTGCGGATTCCGTGGGGCTTGGTCAGCGCGGCCACGGCTTCCATCATCGGTATCGGACCGATCGCGAGGACGTAGTCCAGCCGACGCCCTTCGTCGACGAGGCGGCCGAGCACGTCGGTGACCAACCCCGGCTCGCCGTAGGAACCGTCGTCGGTGGCCGGATAGACTTCGCTGGACACGGCGCGCAGCTCGTCCTCGAGGATGACGAACTCGCGACTCCGGCCGCCGATGATGGCGAGGACGTGGTTGCCGGCCTCCGCAAGCGCACGCGCGGTCGGATACGCGATCGCCGTGCCCACGCCCCCTCCGATGACGACCACCGTGCCGAAGACGGCGATCTCCGACGGCACGCCGAGCGGGCCGGCGACGTCGGCGAGGAAGCCGCCCATCTCCCGGCGATTCATGAGCTTCGTGGTCTTCCCGACGCCTTGGACGATCAGCGAGATCCAGCCCTTCTCGGGGTCGGCGTCGGCAATGGTCAGCGGAATGCGCTCACCGTCGGTCGTCACCCGCACGATCACGAACTGGCCGGCCTTGGATTTGCGAGCGATCCGGGGAGCCTCGATGCGGAAGCGCTTCACCGAAGGCGCCAGGAACTCGGCGTGGAGTATGCGGTACATCGTTGCTCCACCCAGTGTCGGGCGACGCACGGCCGGTCGTTAGGTCCAAAGGGCCGCCCGCCGGCCCGATCCACGAGTCACCACCGGCCCTAGGCAACCGGTCGTGCGGCGTCCGCCGATCTCCAGCCGGAAGCGACGGAGCCTGCGATCATCGCGGTCGTGGAACCCATCGCCGACCTGTCAGCCCGCCTCGCCGCCACCGGGGACGCCGAGAAGAAGGCGTGGTGGGAGCGCTACCTGAAGGGCGAGATCGAGTTCTTCGGCGTCCCCATGGGCGAGATCCGGCGCACTACGAAGGCGTGGGCCGTGGAGCACGATCTCGCCGGCGAGACGCTGCGCACCTCCGCCTTCCAGCTGCTTCGCCGACCCATCGCCGAGGAGAAGCTCGCCGGGATCCTGCTCATGCAACAACTGCTGCTCCCGCACGGTGAGATCGACGCGGCCCGGGACCTCCCCGTCATCGCCACGATCTTCGACGACGGTCACATCGCCGAATGGAGCACCACCGATTGGCTGTGCGTCCGGGTGCTCGGCCCGCTGATCGCCCGCGACGGGCGGCCGACCGCCGAGCTGCTGGCCGGGTGGACTGCTGCTCCCGGACTGTGGCGGCGTCGTGCCGCCGCGGTGAGCTTCGTGCCGGTAGCCGGACGCGGCGACGAGCTGTTTCCCGGACTGGTCGACCTGGTGATCGACGTCTGCGCCGCCCTCGCGTCCGACCGGCAGCGCTTCGCCCAAACCGGGGTCGGGTGGGTGCTGCGAGACCTGAGCGACGCCGCCGCCGACCGGGTCAACGACTTCGTCACCGCCCACGTCGCGACCATGAGCCGCGAGGCCGTCCGCATGGCGGCGGCCCGACTCTCCGACGAACAACGCACCGCGCTCGGCATCACCGGCCCCCGACGTCGACGATGACCCGCTGACGCTTTCCCGCGGCGCGATGGAGTTCGCTGCCGTCATCACGCAGTCGGTGCAGCTGGTTCCCACAGGAGCGTCACCATCCTCTGCCCGCTGGTGCGCGGTCTGCTGAAGAACCGGTCACCGCCCCCCGTCCGCACCCACGACGGCTGCGCCTGCAGTTCCGGCATGGGGACGGGCAGGAACGGGCGTGGGCCAGCACGCCCGGCTGGTCCACCCAATCGCTGCGCAAAGCGAGCGCCCGTGATGGCGGCGACGTTCTCTCGGTTCGAGCGCGGTCAAGGTGTACCCGTCGATGCTCACGGTTGGGAAATCGGGCCTCGTGCGTCCTTGCTCCGAGCGGTAGACCTCCGCGTCGACCGTCGCGCTCCATGGGCGCCATGGCTGGCCGTTCGGCGATCCAGAGCTCTATGTGGGCAGTTGACAGTCGTCCCTCGGCAGCACTTCGTCACCACGGGGGTCACCGCAAACCCACTCAGCTGCGCTGATGCGAGACGCCTGAACCGCGGCCAATCGGCCAACAGCAAGTGCCCTTGCGGGTACGGAGGTCAGGCAATGGGTCAGTCGCGTGACTCTCAGGCTGTGCCCAACCTCAGGCGAACCGGCTCCGCAGGTCCCGGAGCTCGAAGCGGAGGCGGTAGACCACGTCACCGACCAGCTCTCCGGTGTGGCGCATGCCCCAATACGTGACGAAAGCCAGGCACTTCGCCTTGTCGCGCGGGTTCATCGGCACCCGCAGCGCTGCCCTCAGGAAGCCCGACAGCTGGCTCCACCGCGGCAGCATCGGCGCCCGGCGGTTCGGGTGATACCAGTTCGTACGCTCCCGTAGTGGCCGCTGCCCGAGGCGCGTGGGGTGCTCGCGGCTGAGCATCAGCGGCTCGTCGATGCGGGCGAATCGAGTCCGCATCGCCATCTCGTACATGAAGACGAGATCCGATTTGGGATAGCTCCCGAGCAGCGGTGTCTCGGTCAGCACCGCTCGCCGCATCACACCGAAGACGTGCGGTATCCGAGTCCTCTCCGCAACGAAGACGCGCAGTCGCTGGTACGCAGAGTCGAGGTCGTACGAGCCGAGTGCTCGCAACTCGTCGATCCGCAGACCTGACCCGTCGATCACGTCCGCCTGTGCGAAAGCCAGTCCCACGCTCGCGTCGGCGTCGAGAGCATCGACACACTTCGCCAGGAACGTTGGTTCGAGGACGTCATCATGGGCGATCCACTTGAAGTACTCGCCCCGTGCCATTGGCACGATCGAGTCGTAATTGCGGTGGGCACCGATGTTCTCGGTGTGGCGTCGATAGCGAATCCGAGGGTCTGCGGCCGCCAATTCGCGAACGATCGCGGCAGTGTCATCGGTCGATGCATTGTCCGAGACGATCAGTTCGAAATCGGCAAACGTCTGCTTGAGAACCGAGGTGATTGCCTCGGCAACGAAGTCGCCGCCGTTGAAGACGGGGAGCCCCACTGTGACTCTCGGCTCGACATCCTGCTGCGTTGCGAGCTCCTCGCTCACGGCCCACCTCCCGTGACGCCTTGGCGCATCGATAGCTTACCGAGCTTGGCGCATCGGGCCAGACGGCCTATCAGCTCCCGCCGCCGTGTGCGTGTTCACCACCGCGTGTGGCAGCGCCGGGTGGGCAAACCCGACGGCGTCCGCACGGGGGCGTCACCGCAGGGCTTCGAATACTGTGAGCGCATCGATGGCCAAGAACACTTTTTCCAGGATGGAGCGCCGACAGATCGAAAGCGTGCGTGACCGAGGCAGCGAGCGCCGTGATTGCGGCAACGAGAGTCGGCGGCTGACGCCGTCATGCGGTATTCGTCGATGGCGACAACAGCGCACCGCGCTCGGCATCACCGGCCCTCGGCGTCGACGATGATGGTGCCGGCATGAGCACCTTCGCCGAACCGGAGTCGACGACCGAGGCGACATGGCGGGCGCCCGCCGTGGCCGACGCACCGCAGATCCATGCGTTGCACGATGCCTGGGCCGAGGCGGCCGGCCTGTCGTGGCGCGAGTCCGTCGACGAGATCACCCACGAGATGACCCAACCCTCCATCGATCTCGACACGGACGTCCGTATTGCCGAAGGAGCCGACGGCACGCTCCTCGCTGCGGTGTGGGCCCACCACCGCGTCGTCGAGGGCTTCAAGCACCGCGCCTACTTCTTCCTCGCCTGCCGGCCAGGCCACGCCGCGCTGGAGGACCCCGCGATCGAGTGGGCGGAACGCCACGCTCGCGCTCGTTTCGCTGCGTTCGACGACCGGATGCGGCGTGTGATTCGTGCCTGGTCCGACATTCGGGACGCCGGCCGCATCGAGCGTCTCCAAGCCCACGGCTTCGAGATCGCCCGCTACTTCGTAGACATGACGCGCCCGCTCGACGAGCCGATTCGACCTGTGTCCACCCCAGAGGAGGTCGAGATCCTCCCCTGGGCACCGGAGTGGTCGCCCGCAACATGGGAGACGCACTGCGAAGCGTTCGCCGACCACTGGGGTTCATTGCCGCCGGCCTGGGACGATTGGCAGCACCGGTTCTCGTCGCCGGCGTTTCGACCCGACCTGTCGCTCGTCGCCGTAGCCGGCAGCGAGGTAGCGAGCTACCTGCTCAGCGCCGTCTTCCCCCACGGCTGGGCCCATCGCGGCCGCAAGGAGGGATGGATCGAGACGCTGGGGACGCAGCGGGCGTGGCGCCGCAAGGGTCTGGCGTCCGCGCTGATCACCGAGGCGATGCTCCGCTACCGCAGCGCAGGCCTCGATCACGCGGCCCTCGGCGTCGACGCGGCCAACCCCACCGGTGCGTTCGGCGTCTACGAGCGCCTCGGGTTCTCCGAGGTCGAGCGGTCCGTGGACCTGATGAAGGAGATCCCGGTGTGATCGGCTGATCAGCCGGCAGGCTCGAGCCGCAGCGGCAGCCCACCTCTCGGCTTGGGAATGGGCACCGTTTGGATCTGAACCTGCTGGCCCGGGAACGCATCGAGGGAGAAGTCGCGGAGCACGTCGGCCAGGATCGCCTTCGCCATGAGGCCGGCGAAGTGCATGCCGATGCACGTGTGGGCGCCGCCACCGAAGGGGATATAGGCGTGGGAATGCGACTTGTGCTCGTTGCGCTCCGCTGAGAACCGGGAGGGGTCGAAGAGCTCCGGGGAGGTCCACACCTCGGGGTGGCGGTGGATCAACAGCGGCGACACGCTGATCATCGTCCCGGCGGGAACGAAGGTACCGGCAACATCGACGTCGCCGAGGGCGCGCCGCGGGATGAACGGTACCGCCGGGTGCAGCCGCATCGCTTCCTTCATCACGGCGTCCATGAGGGGCAAGGCGTCGCGTTCATCCCAGGAGAGCCGTCCCCCGCCGAGGCCGCCTGCCTCCGCACGGACCGCCGACTGCAGCTCCGGATTGCGCGCCAGCTCCCATGCCATCGTGGCCAGGGTCGAGGTCGTAGTGTCGTGGGCCGCCAGCAGGAGAAAGATCGTGTGGTCCACGATCTCGTCGTCCGTGAAGAAGCGGCCGTCGTCCGACTCCGCCTGACACAGCCTCGTCAGCATGTCGGTGCCGGTGCCGGCGCGCCGGTCGTCGATCAGGGCGTCGAAGAAGCGCTGGAGACGGCGTCTCGCCCGCATGCCGCGGCGGTAGGCGGAACCGGGCACTTCCCAACGGACCGGAGCAACCGATGCGGCCACCGCTTCCGCAAACGCGCGATTGACCCGATCCGATGCGGTACCGAGCGGCAATCCCAGGAAGACCCGGCTCGCGATGCGCAGCGTGAGCTGCTTCATCTCGGCGTAGAAGTCGACGGTCGAACCCCGTTCCCAACCGGCGAGCTGTGCGGCGACAATCGGCAGGATGAGGTCGAGGTAGCCGGACATCGCTTCGCTCCGGAAGGCGGCCTGCATGATGCGGCGGTGGTGGCGGTGGTCGTCGAAGTCCCGCAGCATCAAGCCTCGTGCGAAGAGCTCGCCGATGGTCGGGTCCCAACCCTCGGTCGAGGAGAAGGTTCGGTTGCGATCGAGCAGGACCTGCCTGGCCGCATCCGGCTCGGCGAACAGCACGACCGGTTCGAACATGAAATGCGACTTGAACACCGGCCCGTAGCGCTCGAACCGGCTGGTCGCCCAGCCCTCGGCGTCGCGGATGAACGGCAGCGTCTGCCCGAGCACCGGCGGGCCGAACGTACCCGGGAGATGTGCGAGATCGCCGCGGCGGACCATGGCGATCAGGATACCTGGAGGGACGTTCGACTCTGGGCGCGCACGCCGAAACGTGCGAAGGTCAGTCCTTCGACCGGCGGACCAACGACGATGCCACCTACGCCTGTCGCGGCGGCAGCGCGCCGAGCG
>JBFFFX010000090.1:0-8750 GCA_041557775.1 Acidimicrobiia bacterium
CATGATGCACCTGTCGTTGACCACAGGCGGACCCACGGAGTGGGTGGGGCGCAAGGTCAGCGACGACGAGTACGCCGGGTAGAGCGGCGCCGTCCGGCGCAACGGCGGGGCCATCGGTAGTGTCGGTCTCCCCAGATCGAGGACATGCCATGGAGGACACGCCGCTCGCTCCGCCGGTTGCCACACAATGGTTCAAGATCGAGCCCGGGGATCTTCCGGTCGGCCATGTCATCACCGTCGTCGCCGCGCATCGGGCACTGCGTATCACACGGACCGCCGAAGGCTACGCCGTACTCGAAAACCGCTGCCCTCATCAAGGCGGTCCGCTGGGCGAAGGGCAGATCGATCACGGTGACGTCATCTGCCCGTGGCATGGATACGAGTACGACCCGCTGACCGGCGCTCCGCCGGAGGGCTACGGCGACGCCGCCACCGTCTTCCCCCACGAGATGCGCGGCGACGGGTTGTACGTCGAGCTGCCGGTTCCTGACCACTTCGCCCTACCGGCCGCGCCGGGTGCATGCGCGGCGACGAAGGGGAGCCGCAAGATCGTCTCCATCTCGGGCGATAGGGGGCTCGGGCAGTACATGGCCGAGTTCACGACGGCGGTCAAGTAATCGGATGCCGATCACCCACATCGTGTTGCGCAACGACGAGCTGCCCAAGATCACGCGGGAGCAGATCGGATCGCTGCGGCCTCCATTCCACACCTCGCTCGTCACCCGGACTTCGCCGCCTTTGCGCAATCCTGCGGCGGTGCCGGCTTCCGCATCGACGATCCCGACGAATTGGAGCCGGTGTTGCGTGCGGCGCTCGCCGTCACCGACGGACCCTCGATGGTGCAGGTCCGGACCGCCGGGAAGTGGGTCTAGCGGGTGGACGGCGACGCTCAGGCGACGACGATGCGGGTGCTCGCGGTGGGGGCGGGGCGCGTGCTGCTTCCCGGCGAGCGCCTCGATATGCGCCTGCAAGCAGAGCTGTGGCGGCCTCGGCTCCGCGACGCCGGGACCCCCGGGCTTGCGGTGTTCTTTCGCCCGATCCCCGACGACGCCTTCCCCGAGATCGGCACCCTGGCGGCGATCGTGGGACGCCGCGGCTCGGGAGACCTCATCCACGTTCGGTTGCGCGGCTTGCGCCGGGTGAGGACGTTGCGACCGGTGCCGGGTCCGGCCGAGCTGGTGGACGTCATCGTCGACGACGCTCCACGGGCCGCGGCGGGCGCGGGAGCGCCGATGGACGAGCTGTTGGCGCTGCTCCGCAGGTACCACGCCGCCCTCGCCGAACACGGTGAGCGTGCCGACATCGCGGTCGAGCTGCCCGCCGAACCGGAGGCCGCGGCGTATCGGGTAGCCTCTTTGTTGCGCATCTCGGCACACGAGCGTCAGTTCCTGCTCGAAGCCGGAACCCCGGAAGAGCGGGTGCGGCGGGTGGCGGCCGTGTTGCGCCGTGAGATCGGGCTGCTGCACCGCAGCATGGGATCGAAAGGAGCTTGATGGCCGAAGTACGGGAGCTTCCGGAACTCGTCCGCGAGTTCGTCGACATGTCCAAGGACTACTTGCGTCAGGAGACGCTCGATCCGGCGAAGCAGCTCGGTCGATTCGCAGGCTACGCCGTCGGTGGCGCCATCGCCTTCACGCTCGCTGCGATCTTCCTCTCGGTGGCGCTCGTGCGCTATCTGCGTGATCTCTTGCCGGACGGCCCCAATTGGACGGCGCTCGGCTACATCCTGGCTGCCATCGTGCTCGGCATCGTCGCCGGCACGATCGGCGGGCTGACCAGCCGCCGCACCTCATCGGGAGACGAGTGATTCATGGCTATCGAACGCAAGGACCTCGAAGACAAGCTCCGGCAGATCGAAGCGATCGTCGACGAGACCAAGCAGCAGGCGCAGACCACCGGAACCGCACTCGCGGTGGCGGTCGTCGTTGTCGCGCTCGTCCTCTTCTTCCTCGGCCGGCGCCGAGGGAAGAAGATGGGTGGTGCCCGAGTCGAGGTCTATCGGCTCCGATGATCCAGCGGATCTTCGATTTCGGCGTGCGGCGCCTGTTCTCGGGGGCGCGGCAAGGCCAGCCGCTGATCACCGGTCTGGGGGCGGCGCTGACCGTGCTCGCCTGGCTGCGGAAGCGCCGGGTCGACGAAGAGCTGCTTTTCAAGAGGGAACTGAAGGCAGGCGAGTCGCTCAGGATCGCCTTCCTTCGTGGCGAGGTAGTGAGTGACGAATCGGGAGGCGTGGGCTGATGTTCAGGAATCGCGAGCGGATGCTCAAGTTCTTCATCTGGTTCGTCGTCATTGCGATGATTCTCACCGTGCTGGCCGCGATCGTGCCGCTGATCGGCTGAGCCGGAACCGTGGGGCTCTTCGCGGCCGGCGATCCGTGCATGCTGTACGACGCGAAAGGCCGGCAGTACCTCATCGAACTTCAAGCCGGCCGGGCGTTCCAGTATCACCGCGGGGTGCTGGCCCACGACGCGATCATCGGGTCCGAGGACGGAACGGTCCATGAGTCTTCGCTCGGCGCCCGCCTGGTGTGCCTGCGCCCGCGTCTCGCCGACTACACGCTGAAGATGGCCCGGGGGGCAGCCGTCGTCTATCCGAAGGACACAGGGGCCATCGTCGTCTGGGCCGACGTCGCACCGGGCATGACGGTGCTCGAGGCCGGGACCGGTTCCGGGGCACTCACCATGGCCCTTCTCCGCGCCGTCGGTCCCGAGGGGAAGGTCGTCTCGGTCGAGAGGCGGTCCGACCATGCCGCCAAGGCGGCGAAGCTGATGCGGGGCTTCTTGGGGGACCTCCCCGAGCAGCTCGACCTGCGCAGCGGCGACGTCGAAGACCACATCGCGGACATCGGCCCGGATCGAATCGTCCTCGATCTCCCCGAACCCTGGCACTCCGTGCCCGCCGCAGCGGAACACCTCCGGCCGGCCGGAGTGTTCTGCTGCTATCTGCCGACGGTGCCGCAGGTGCAGACGGTGCGCGATGCCCTGAAGGCGGAGCCGAGGTTCTTCGATGCGGTCACGTTCGAGGTCTTGCAGCGAGAGTGGGCCGTCGAGGGCAGATCGGTCCGGCCCAGTCACCGGATGGTGGGCCACACGGGCTTCATCACCACGGCGCGAAGAATCCGGCCCTGATGGGGTGGATTCGGTAGGGGTCCGAGCGTTGCGCCTCAGGCCGAGCCCGGGGCGGTGATCACGGCTCGATGAAGATGCACTCGCCGGGGCATTCCTCCGCCGACTCGACGACGAGGTCGAGTTGACCGTCGGGGATCGCCGCCAGGCCCTCGGCACCCTCCGCGTTCCCCTCCGACTCCGCGAAGATCGTGTCGCCTTCGCGCACGTAGGCCAGACCGTCGTCGAGGAGCACGAAGACGTCCGGCGCAATTTCCTCGCAGAGGCCATCTCCAGTGCAGAGATCCTGATCGATCCAAACCTTCATCAGCCACTTTTCCTTTCAACAGGCGGCGGCATTTTACCGGGCCTGGTGCGGCAGTCGGACATCGGCTCGCGTTGCCCGTGGACGTGCGTCCGTTGGACGGCAGTGGGCCTACACTGAAGCGGCGGTCGGAGCCGCTGGGCTCGACCGTACGCAGAGGAGGCGAGCCGCGGTGGAACACAGCGAGAGCGAGGGCCGGCAGCTCAGCGCAACGGTACGGATGCTTGAGGAAGAGGTCGCCGTCTTGCGGCGCCGCCTCCAGGATGCCCCCAGGCGCGTGCGCGTCTTGGAGGAGCGCCTCCTCGAGACGAAGAACAAGCTGGCGCAGGCCGCTTCGCAGAACCAGAAGCTCACGACCGTGCTCGAGGAGACCCGGGAGCAGCTGGCGCTGCTGCGGGAGGAAGTCGAGAAGCTGACGTCGCCGCCCAATCCCTTCGGTACCGTCTTGCGGATCAACGAGGACGGCACGGCCGACGTGTTCAGCTCGGGCCGCAAGCTACGCGTCAACGTCGAGCCGAACCTCGAGATCAAGGCGCTCGAGGTGGGCCAGGAGGTCCTGCTCAACGAGGCGTACAACATCATCGACGTGCGCGCCTTCGAAGTGGCCGGCGAGGTCGTCACGATCAAGGAGCGCCTCCCCGATGATCGGCTGGTCGTGCTGGGCCGGGCCGACGAGGAGCGCGTCGTGGAGCTTGCCGCCCCGATGCAGTCGCAGTTCGTGCGTGTCGGCGACCACGTCCGTCTCGATACTCGCACCGGTCTGGTCTACGAGAAGCTCGTGCGCCCCGAGGTGGAGGAGCTGGTCCTCGAGGAGGTGCCCGACATCACCTACGCGGACATCGGCGGCCTGAGCGAGCAGATCGACGCCATCCAAGATGCCGTGGAGCTGCCGTACATCCACAAGGAGCGGTTCGACGACTACAACCTGGCGCCCCCCAAGGGCGTGCTGCTCTACGGGCCTCCCGGGTGCGGCAAGACACTGATCGCAAAGGCGGTGGCCAACAGCCTCGCCAAGGCCGTTGCCGCCAAAGAGGGCAGCGAGGACATCCGCAGCTACTTCCTCAACATCAAAGGTCCGGAGCTGCTGAACAAGTACGTCGGCGAGACCGAGCGGCAGATCCGGTTGATCTTCCAGCGGGCCAAAGAGAAGTCCGACGAAGGCGTGCCGGTGATCGTGTTCTTCGATGAGATGGATTCGCTGTTCCGGACTCGGGGCACCGGCGTCTCCTCGGACGTCGAGTCGACGATCGTGCCCCAGCTGCTGTCCGAGCTCGACGGTGTCGAGACCCTGAAGAACGTCATCGTCATCGGTGCCTCCAACCGTGAGGACCTGATCGACCCCGCCATCTTGCGGCCGGGCCGGCTCGACGTGAAGGTCAAGATCGAGCGTCCCAATGAGGTAGCCGCACGTCAGATCTTCGGGATCTACCTGACGGAGGACCTGCCCTTTGCGGAGTCCGAGTTGCAGGACGCCGGTGGCGACCTGCGGGCGCACATCGACGGCTTGATCGAGAGGGTCGTCGAGCGCATGTACGACAGCTCCGACCGGAACCGGTTCCTCGAGGTCACCTATGCCAACGGCGATCGCGAGGTGTTGTACTTCAAGGACTTCGCCAGCGGGGCGATGATCGAGAACATCGTCAGCCGTGCCAAGAAGGACGCCATCAAGCGCGAGATCCGGGGCGAGCCAGATGGACTCCTCGCCAGCGATCTGCTGGATGCGATCACCCAGGAGTTCAAGGAGCACGAGGACTTGCCGAACACGACCAACCCGGATGACTGGGCGCGGATCTCCGGCAAGAAGGGCGAGCGGATCGTGTACGTTCGCACGCTGATCGAAGGTGACGGGGACAGCCGCACGATCGAAGCAGTGACGCCGGGCCAGTACCTGTGATCGACACGCAGGGGTAGGAGCTAGTGGCGCTTCCCAAGGTGATGGGCACGGAGACCGAGTTCGGCATCACCGTGCGCCATCAAGCGGAGTTCAATCCGGTGCTGGCGTCGAGCACCGTGATCAATTCGTACCGCGGAGGACGGGCGCGTATCCAGTGGTCGTTCGACGAGGAGTCCCCGGGCCGCGACGCCCGCGGTTTCGGCTACGAGGAGACGCTGCCGATCGAGCTCGAGACCGGATTGGTCAACGTGGTGTTGACGAATGGCGCCCGCCTGTACGTCGATCATGCCCATCCGGAGTACTCGACACCCGAATGCACGGACCCGCGGCAGGCGGCCCTCTACGACAAGGCCGGCGAGATGATCATGGCGCAAGCGGTGGCGTCGGCGCGATCGATGATGCCCGCCGAGGAGCGGATGTTCGTCCACAAGAACAACAGCGACGGCAAGGGCAACTCCTACGGCGCCCACGAGAACTACCTGGTTGCCCGCAGCGTGCCGTTCGGGGAGATCGTGCGCCACTTCACCGCGTTCCTGGTGACCCGGCAGATCTTCACGGGCGCCGGCAAGGTGGGGGCGGAGAACGGGCGACCTGGTGTCGGCTTCCAGTTGACGCAACGGGCGGACTTCTTCGAAGAGGAAGTGGGACTGGAGACGACGCTGAAGCGGCCGATCATCAACACGCGTGACGAGCAGCACGCCGACTCCGCCAAATACCGCCGTCTCCACGTGATCATCGGGGATGCGACCATGTCCGAGGTCCAGACGTTCCTCAAGCTCGGGAGCGCGGCGCTCATGCTGGACGCGGTCGAGGACGGAGCGCTTCCCGAGCCCCTGCTGCTCGACGACCCGGTTGGTTCGGTATGGGGGGTCAGCCACGATCTCACCTTGGCAAAGCCGCTCGCCGTCGACGGGGGCCGCACGATGACCGCCCTCGAGGTCCAGTGGCAGTATCTCGAATGGCTGACGAAGTACGTGAATGGGAGCGACTCGCCCGAAACGTTTGCCGCCGTGCTGGCCACCTGGGAAGCCGTGCTCACCGATCTCGAACGCGACCCGATGCTGCTGGCCGACCGTCTCGACTGGGTTGCCAAGTACCGGCTGCTGTTGGGATATCGCGACCGGGACGGCCTGGAGTGGGACGACGCGAAACTGCGGCTGCTCGATCTGCAGTATCACGACGTAGACCCGGCCAAGGGGCTCTACTACCGCCTTGTCGCTGCGGGGCGCATGCAGCGCCTGTTCGACGAGGATGACGTCGCGTCTGCGGCGGCAGAGCCGCCCCCCGGGAGCCGGGCCTACTTCCGGGGCGAGTGCGTGAGGCGCTTCGCCGAGTCGCTGGTTGCGGCAAATTGGGATTCGCTCGTTTTCGACACGGGTGAGGATGCCCTCAAGCGGGTGCCTATGATGGAGCCGCTTCGAGGTTCGAGGGACATGGTGCGGGATCTCCTCGATCGGAGCGAGAATCCGGCGGCGCTGATCCGTGCCCTGGGAGGCGAACATGGCTGAACAAGAACGCAAACAGGTTCCGTCTCGCGAGACCGAGGCCGACGTTACCGAGACCGACGCCGAAGCGGCTGCGCAAGGCGAGGAGATCACCGAGCGCATCGACGACTTGCTCGACGAGATCGACTCCGTTCTCGAGGAGAATGCCGAGGAGTTCGTCAAGAACTACGTCCAGAAGGGCGGCGAGTGACGAACGGAGCGTCGAGCGGCGACGCACGTGATCCGTTTCCGCTGGACACGACGATCTCGGACCCCAGTTTCACGACGCTGCTCGTGCGCCGAGGCCTCGCTCCCACATGGGAGCTGGGTGACGGTCATATTGGCGAGATTCCCGAGGGCACGACAGTGCTCGCGCTGCGCTACGCCGACGGCGTGGTCATGGCCGGCGATCGACGCGCGACCGCGGGCAACGTCATCGCCCACAAGCGGGTGCAGAAGGTCTTCGCCGCCGACGAATACTCGGCCGTGGCGATCTCGGGGACCGCGGGGATGGCCGTGGAGCTCATCAAGCTGTTCCAGACCGAGCTGGAGCACTACGAGAAGATCGAGGGGACGCGGCTGAGCCTCGACGGCAAGGCCAACTACCTGGCGCGCATGGTCCGCAGCAACCTGCCGATGGCGTTCCAGGGGCTCATCGTCGTGCCGCTCTTCTGCGGCTACGACGAGGCCGGCCACGAGGGCAAGCTCTACACGTTCGATGTCGTCGGCGGCCGGTACGAGGAGCAGGACTACGCAACGACGGGATCGGGTGGACAGGAGGCGAAGGCGTTCCTCAAGAGCGCATTCCGTCCCGACTTGTCCGAGGACGACGCGTTGCACATCGCAGTCGAGGCGCTCGTCGCCGCCGCCGAGGAGGACGCGGCGACCGGCGGGCCGGACGTGCGCCGCGGGATCTACCCGAACGTCGTCACGGTCACCTCCGCCGGGTTGCGGGAGGTCGAGGACGACCGTTTGGCGACGGTGGCCGCTGCGGTCCTGGAGGACCGGCCATGACGGCTCCGTTCTACGTTCCTCCCGAACAGCTGATCAAGGATCGGGCTGACTTCGCCCGCAAAGGCATTGCCCGGGGGCGTCCCATCGTCGTGGTCGAGTACGCCGACGGCGTCCTGCTCGTCGGGGAGAACCCGTCACGGACGTTGCACAAACTGAGCGAGATCTACGACAGCATCGCGTTCGCCGGTGTGGGCCGCTTCAACGAATTCGAGTCGCTGCGCGTGGGCGGTATCCGGTACGCCGACGTCAAGGGGTACTCGTATGCCCGTGCCGATGTGACCGGCAAGGGACTGGCCAACGCGTACTCTCAGACGCTCGGGCAGGTGTTCACCCACGAGATCAAGCCATTCGAGATCGAGGTGATGGTGGCCGAGGTCGGCGCCGATCCGGCTGGCACGGAGATCTATCGCATCCAGTTCGACGGCACCCTCAGCGCAGTCGAGGGATTCGGGGCGATGGGCGGCGGCGAGGAACAGCTCGCCGAGCTCCTGTCCGACCGGTTCGCTGCCGGGATGTCGCTTTCGGAAGCCCTCGCTCTCGCCGCCGGAGCGATCGAAGAGGCCGGGGAGCACGAGGTGGCCTCCGACGGTTGGGAAGTCGCTGTGGTGGACCGGACGCGCCCGCGGCGCAAGTTCCGCCGTCTCAGCGCAGAGGAGATCGAGTCGGCCCGGAGCGGCGCCGCCCTGTCTCAGTAGACGGCGACGATCCGCAGGATCCAGAGCAAGAGCAGGATCACGCCGACGCCCACGGCAACCAGGCGGAGCTCGATCGGCAGGCATTGCGGTAGGGCAGGTGCGCTGCGCTCGATCCGCGAGAGGGCGTCGTTGATCTCGGCGTCGAGCAGCAGCCGGCTCGCATCTTCGACCCGGTCGCTCATCACCCAGAGCTGGGTCTCCGCCAATGCCCCGACGGTGACCGGATAGATGCTC
>JBFFFX010000091.1:0-8721 GCA_041557775.1 Acidimicrobiia bacterium
AGCTTGGGAAGGTAGAAGTACGGTCCCGAACCCCGGGCGAGCAGCTCGGCGGCGTTGTGGAAGAAATACAGCCCGAAGTCCATGAGCGAACCCGACGTCGGCTCGTCGTCGACGAGCAGGTGCCGGTCCGACAGATGCCAGCCGCGGGGCCTGACGAGCAGTGTGGCGACCTCGTCGTTCAGCGAGTACTCCTTGCCCTCGGGACTGGTGAAGTCGATCGTGCGCCGAATCGCGTCCCGCAGGTTGAGGTGCCCGTCGACCATGTTGTGCCAGCCAGGGGAGTTGGCGTCTTCGAAGTCCGCCATGAACACCCGGGCCCCGGAGTTGAGCGCGTTGATGACCATCTTGCGGTCGGTCGGTCCCGTGATCTCGACGCGCCGGTCGGCGAAGTCCGGCGGTGGGGGAGCGACCCGCCAGTCGCCGTCACGAACGTGGGCGGTCTCGGGGAGGAAGTCGGGCATCTCGCCGTCGTCGATGCGGCGTTGGCGTTCCTTCCTGGCGGTGAGCAGCTCCAGCCGTCGCGGGTTGAAACGACGGTGGAGGTCGGCCAGGAAGGCCAGCGCCTCGTCCGTCAGAATCTCGTCGAAGTGAGGTTCCAGGTCAGCGGTGATCGTGATGTCGCTCGACATGGTCAGCTCCTGCAGGTTCGAGTGCCGGCTCAGAGGTCTTTCCGAGGATCATGAAGAGTTGGCGATCTTGCAAATCAAGACGATCAAAAGAACGGCAGATATTCACATATCAAGAAGATCATTCGTGTACTATCGCCGCCGTGGTCATCCAATCCGTCGATCCCCTCGTTCTGGGTCATCGCATCCGGCACTACCGCCGTCGGCGAGGCCTGACGCTCGATGACCTCGGCAGCCGGGTCGGCAAGGCGGCGCCGTACTTGTCGATGCTCGAAAACGGGAAGCGGGAGCCGCGTATCGGTCTGATCAACGCCCTCGCCGAAGCGCTGGAGGTGCAGGCCTCGGAGTTGCTCGATCCCGAGCCGCCGAGTCGTCGCGCCCAACTCGAGATCGCGCTGGAGCGGGCCCAGGAAGATCAGCTGTATCGAGATCTGGGGCTTCCGCACCTCCGGCCGTCCGCCAAGATCCCGGACGCGGTTCTCGAGCACCTGGTGGCCCTGTACCGGGAACTCGAGGGACGGGCCCGCCCGGCGATCGTCACCCGCGAAGAGGCGCGAATCGCCAACTCCGAGTTGCGGGCCGAGATGCGCAGCCGCGGCAACTACTTCGGCGAGATCGAAGAGGTGGCCCGCAGTGTCGTGGAGTCCGTCGACTACCGCGGCGGCGCCGCGCTGACCGAGGGGGACATTCGCGGACTCGCCGCCCACTTCGGTTTCACGCTCCATCGATCGCAGCAGGTCCCGTCGTCGGTCCGCTCGGTGACGGACCTCCGCAACCGTCGCATCTACGTACCGCAGCGCGATTCGATGTCGACGCGGGGGGCACGTTCGGTGGTCATGCAGACCCTCGGGCACTTCGCGCTCGATCACCGGGAACCGCGGAACTTCACCGAGTTCCTCGGCCAGCGAGTGGAGGTGAACTACTTCGCCGGTGCCGTGCTGATGCCCGAAGTGTCGGTCGTCCCGGTCTTGGAGCGGGCGAAACAAGAGCGCGATCTTTCGATCGAGGACATTCGCGACGCCTTCTACGTCTCCTACGAGATGGCGGCGCATCGCCTCACGAACCTCGCGACCGAGCATCTCGGGCTGCACGTGCACTTCGTGCGCTCAGACGAGCAGGGCATCATCTGGAAGGCGTACGAGAACAACGACGTGCCGTTTCCGAAGAACTCGGTGGGCGCCATCGAGGGCCAGCGGCTGTGCCGGGAGTGGGGCACCCGCCAGGCCTTTCACTCGGAGGACAAGTTCTCGATGCACTATCAGTACACGGATACGTCCCGCGGGACCTTTTGGTGCTGCACGCACGTCGACGTCGGTCGTGAGCCGATGAGTGCCATCACCGTGGGTGCCACGTTCGACGAGGCGCAGTACTTCCGTGGGCGGCAGACCGACCGCCACTCGGTGTCGAGGTGTCCCGATCCGTCATGCTGCCGCGACCCCGCCGGTGATCTCGCCTCGCGCTGGGAAGGCTGGGCGTGGCCCTCGGTGCGGCCCAACAGCCACGTGCTCGCCGCCATGCCCGTCGAGACGATCCCCGGTGTGGATCTGACCGAGATGTACGAGTTCCTGGACGCCCAGTCGCCCTGAGCGGCGAGCGCCGAGCGCCGTCCCGGGCCGGTGCACGGTCCGGAGCGGCGGACGAGCTACTCGACCAATCGCAGTGTGCCCGGCAAATCCATTCGGCGCATGCGCCGCGCCGTCAGCAGCGGCGCCGCGGCGACGGCCACGATCCCCATCACGCTCACGAAGACGATCGTTCCGGAGCTGAGCAGGGCATCGAGGGCGAAGTCCGGCAAGGTGTCGGGGAGCAGGCGCTGAGTCATCCACCACACCATTGCCAGGCCGCCTCCGAGGCCGAGCACCGTCGCGATCGCCCCGATGATGAAGCTCTCGGTGGCCGCCATGCGCAGCGCGGTACGGACCTTCACGCCGAAGGCGAACATCGTGGCATGCTCCCTCGACCGGGAGTCGAGGTTGATCGCCGCCGTGTTGAAGGCGATCAACAGCGCGAGGAGGAGCACGGCGACGACGATCACCTGGATGACGCCGATGATCTGGTCGAACCCATCGCGTACGGCTTCGGTGACGGCGGTCACCGACTGCACCGAGCTGACCCAGCCGATCTCGAACAGCTCCCGTTGGACGTCGGTGGTGGTCGCCCCCTCGGCCGGAAGCACGTTGAGCGCGTTGGTGATGCCCGCCAGATTGAACAGGTCGGCGCCCGTGCGATCGATGAAGGCGAAGGCGCGGACGGGATGCGGATGCGTGGCGGTGACGACGACGTCGCTCTCGACGATCGCAGTAGTCGCCAGACCTTCGCGGCGCGGGTGCTGCAGCGTCACGGTGTCGCCGACCCCGACACCGAGATCGGCCGCGGCCTTCTCCGTGATGATCAGCCCCCGGCCCTCGGTCAGCTCGCCGGCGGCGATGGTGGGACGCCACATGCCGTCGATGAGGTCCGCCCCGTCGATGATCAGCTCGACCGCCACATCGGATCCCGGCGCCCGTGCCGACGCAGGGAGCCGGAGCGTCGGCTCGGCGACGGCGACCGACTCGGCTGCAGCGATGGCGGCGACGGGCTCCGAGTCGATGGGATAGAAGCCGTCGAGGCCGACGGCAACGCGCTCGGGGGCGCTCCCCTGGGCCTCGCTCTCCGCCTGGTCGACGGCGCCGAAGACCGAGTCCATGATCCCCAAGAACCCGACCAGGACGGTGATCGCCGCCGCGATGCCGAGCACGGTCAGGATCGTGCGGCGGGGGGTGCGGCGCAGATTGCGGAAAGGCATCACGGTGAGCGTCCGGCGGCGGCTCGAACGCCGTCCGCCGGCTCGCGCCGCCGTCCCGGTGGCGAGGTGGGCCGGCTTGATCGCATCGATCGGCGGAACCCGAACGGCCCGCCACACCGGGAAGATGCTGGCCAGGAACGGCAGGACCACGCCTGCGGCGGCGACGCGGAAGAACAGCGGGTACTGGAAGGACGTGTTCCAGATCGGTAGCGGGATGAACTCGCGGAAGACGCCGCTCATGGCATTGCCGATGAGTGTCCCGACCCCGATGCCCAACGCCACGCCGAGCAGGGCGATCTGGGCGCTCACGAGCAGCGGGCGCACGGCCAGGATCGCCGGCCGCACGCCGAGTGCCATGCCGATGCCGATCTCTCTCCGCTGCTCCTGGGCGAGGCGGTGTACGAGGTTGACGGCGGCGCCGATCGCTCCGGCCAGCAGCAGCACGGCGAGAGCGTTGAAGATCGCCTGGTCCTGCTCGATGTCGGTCGTGAGTGCTGCATACGAGAGGTTGTCGTCCCTCGTGGATACGGTGGCGCCCACGGGTAGGGCCGTCAGCACTGCTTCCAGCTCGGTGACGAACACCGCTCGGTCGGCCTCCTCCGAGAGAGTGAGGACCAGGTTGTTGATTCGCCCCGGCGCTCCGGCAACAGCCTGCGCGGTCTCGAGCGTCGCGAACACCCCGGCGAACGTGGCCTCGGTCATGAACATCTCGCCCTCAGGCGCAACGGTGAAGTACTCCGGGGTGGTGGCTTGTCCGACGTACTCGAGCTCGCGGCCCCCACTGACCGCGATCGTGCCCGTGTCCGGAAGCTCGTAGACCTTGGCGAAGGTTCTCTCGAGCATGACGTGGGGCTCGCCGTCGTCGGCGGGAGTGAGCAGGCGCCCGGTGAGCGCGTGGTAGGAGTTCACCGCCGGACCGGCGGCGAAGTCGGACCCGGTGATCTCGCCGCGGACGAGCACCGTTTGGGTGGGCGTGGAGGCGTCGACCTGGATCGGGGCGATGAGCCGCTCGGTCGCACCCGAGATCCACGCGGCATGGGGGTGGTCGTCGACGGCGGCTGCGAGGTCACCGACGGCAATCGTGCTGCCGGCGGCGAGATCGATCCGTACGTCGTACATGGCCAGCCGGCGGTAGCTGGCGTCGTAGGAGACCTTTCGCCACTCCGAGGTAGAGCTCAGCCCGGCGTAACCGCCGGTGCCGATCGCGATGACCAGGGCAATGGCGACGACCTTGGCCCAGTGGCTGCGGAGGTCGCGCCACGACCAGCGGAGAACCGTTCGAAACGCATGCATGACACCCTCCTCACCAGTGCAGATCGGCGGCCTGCGTCTTGCCGCCCTGGGGTGGGCCGTCGCTGACGATCCGGCCGCTGGACAGCTCGACGACGCGATCCGCCATCCGGGAGATCTCGCGGTTGTGCGTCACCACGAGCACGGCGTGGCCGTTGTGCGCCTGGTCCTCCAAGAGCTGGAGGATCTGCACGCCGGTCTTGAAGTCGAGCTCTCCCGTCGGCTCGTCGCACAGCAGGATCGGATTCCGGGTGGCGAGCGCACGGGCGATCGCCACGCGCTGTTGTTCGCCTCCCGAAAGCTCGTGGGGAAAGCGATCGGCCTTGTCGGCCAGGCCGACGCTGGTGAGCACATCCTCGGCGTCGGCGGTCGAGTTGGCGGCGTCGATGCCGAATTGGACGTTCTCCCGTGCGGTGAGGCCGGGGAAGAGGTTGAAGGACTGGAACACGAAGCTGACCGTGCGAGCCCGTATGTCGAACAGCTGCTTCCGGCTCGCCGCGGTCACGTCGGTCCCGGCGACGCGAACCGTGCCCTCGGTTGCGGGGTCGAGCGCTCCGACGATGTTGAGGAGCGTCGTCTTGCCGCTCCCCGAGGGGCCGAGCACGACGACGAACTCCCCGTCGTCCACGAGCAACTCGACATTGTGGAGTGCGGTGACGGTCACGGGACCGGTGCCGTACCGCATCGTGACGTCTTTCAGCTCGATGAGCATGGCTGGCTCACTCCTCTCGCGGTGTGCGCTCGGCGCCGAAGCGGTCGACCAGGGCGGGGAACTCCGCGGCGAACCACGAGTAGGTGTCGCGCAGCTCCTCGAGGTGGGGCCGCGCCACGTCTCGGTCGCCGAAGTTCTGCAGCGCTCGGTCGGCGAGGTCTCTGGCGATCGTGGCGGTCTCCAGGGGCCTGCGCACCAGGTTCAGGATCGATCCGTGGTGGATCGTGAAGTAATCCGACCGTTCGCCGGGGACGCGGATGCGATTCACCATGCCCAGTGCGACGAGGAGCCGAGTTGCGGTGCTGATCGAGCTCAGCGACATGTTGAGCGCGTCGGCGAGTCCGTTGGTCGACACCTGTTCGGCGTCGACGATGAGCAGGTATCCCCAGACTCGGCCGGCGATGCGGGGGAGCGCTGCCCGCTCGAACAGAGCCCCCATCTCCTCGATGAACTGGAACTCGTGTCGATCCACCATGAAGGTCTCCCGCCGGACGGTATTAACAGTATTTTCTGCAAATACTGTTAATACCGCTAGAGCCGGAAGTCCCTGAAAGTCCCGGTCGGCGGCCGATCACCTCGGCGAACGGGTGGTGGCTGCGCAGAGCCGGTGGTGATGCCGGGCCCGGCGACTCAGACCCAGTAGCCGTCGAGGCGGGCCAGTACCTGGAGCATCGTCTCGTCGGAGCCGCCGCCGATGCCGCCGAGGCGGTTGTCGCGCAGGAAGCGCGCCGTCCACGTCTCCTCCATGTAGCCGATTCCGCCGTGGAACTGGAGGCACCAGTCGGCGACCTCACGCACGAGACGGCCCGACTTGATCTTGGCGATGGTGGCGTAGCGGGTCGGATTCTCGCCCCGCATGTGGGCGTCGGCGGTGGCGTAGTTGTACTGCTTCAGCATGTCGACCTCGACCGCCAGCTCGGCGAGCCGGTACTGCAGGTACTGGTTCTTCATGAGCGGGCGGCCGAAGACCATCCGCTGCTTGAGGTACTCCTTCGTCTTGTCCAGGGCCATCTCGCATGCGCCCACCGTGCCGTAGGAGGCCCACATGCGCTCGATGACGAACTGCGCCATCTGTTGCTGGAAGCCCATCCCCTCGACGCCGATGACGTTGCTCGCCGGCACCCGCATGTCGGTGAACGAGAGCAGCCCGGTGTCCGACGCCCGCATCCCGAGCTTGTCGAGCTTGCGCGAGATCTCGAATCCCGGGACGTCGGTCGGCACGACGATCTGGCTCATACCGGCATAGCCGCCCTCGTCTGAGGTCCGGGCGAGCAGGCAGATCCAATCGGCCTGCAGCGCGTTGGTGATGTACATCTTGGAGCCGTTGATGACGTACTCGTCGCCGTCTTTGACTGCTCGGGTGCGGATGGCGGCGACGTCGGAGCCGGCGTCGGGCTCGGTCACGGCGATCGAGCACACCATCTCCCCGCGCAGTGCGGGGGCGAGGTACTTCTGCTTCAGCTCCTCGGACCCGAACTCATGCAGCGACGGCGTCGCCATGCCGACCTGGACGCCGGCCGCCATGCCGATCGAGCCGTGGGCGGCCCGGCCGAACTCCTCGGCCGCGATCACCGAGAAGGAGTGGTCCGCGCCCTGACCACCGTACGCGGGGTCGTACTCGAGGCCCATCAGGCCGATCTCGGCCATGTGGGAGAAGATGTCGTGGAGGGGCATCATCCCCTCCTGCTCCCACTTGTCGACGTGGGGGTCGATCTCGTTCTCGATGAAGCTGCGGACGAGCTTGCGGAACTGGCGGTGCTCGGACGTGAACTGCATTCCGTCATCGTAGGACCGGTGCGCGGCGCCGCCGTTCGCCGGCGCCCGCACCAGCCCTCAGGTGCGCTTGCGCACCTTCCAGACCTGCTCGGTGGGGTAGTCGTGGGCCCAGTCGGCGGAGGCGTAGAAGCGCACCTCTTCGCCGCGTTCGGGCGACTGCAGCTCGTGGTACTCGACGAACTCGAAGCCGATGTCGCGGAACAGCCGGTGCCAGCCGGAGATCGTGAGGTTGAACTCCGTGCCTTGGTCCTCCCCGTCGTCCCAGTCGATGCGGTGCAACCCGAAGTACGGGTACAGCAGCTCTCTGGTGACCGGCTCGTCGGCATCATGGCGTTGCGTGATCATGACCAGGGGGTGGTTGCCGAGGAACACCAGCTCGCCTCCCGGCCGCAGCAGCCGCCACGCCTCGGGAACCCACTTGTGCGGATCGGCCCAGATCGCAACGCCGTACTCCGAGACGGCGAAGTCGAACGACTCGTCCGGGTAGGGGACGACCTCGGCGTTGCCGTGGACGAGCTCGAGCGCGACGCCGTGCTCCTCGGCGAGCCGGCGCGCCGTGGCGAGCTGCTGCTCCGAGTTGTCGATCCCGACGACGCGGGCGCCGCGGCGGGCCAGCCATGCCGCGACATAGCCCGTCCCGCAGCCGAGCTCGATGGCGTCCATGCCGGTCATGTCCTCGGGCAGGAGACGGAGTTCCCGCTCGGGGATGCCCCACATGCCCCACGTCGGCTCCTCCGATTGCCACGCGCGTTCGCCGCCCTCGACCCAGGCGTGCGCCCATTTGTCCCAGTGGGCTCGGTTCGTGAGTACGTAGTCGGGCAGCTCGGTCACGGTGGGCATGCTATCGATGTGAGCGCGGGGCTCCCATCGACCAGAATGAAGATCCTCGCAAGGGAGTACCGAAGACTTGAGCGCAAGCGACCTCCAACCGCTCGTGGAGCGTGCGGTGAAGGGCACCGTGCGCCACGTTGTGGCCGGTGTGCAGTCGGGTGACGGCCGCATCGATCTCGCCGCCGCGGCCGGCGTTGCGGATGTCGGCGGGACGGCGATGACGCCCGAGACGCCGTATCTGCTCGCCAGCATCTCGAAGATGTACACGGCGGCGGTGATCCTCCGGCTCGCCGACGAGGGGCGGCTGCATCTCTCGGATCCGCTCGCCGTCTCTCTGCCCCGGTCGACGTACGAGGGCATGCACGTCATCGACGGCGTCGACCGCAGCGGGGAAATCACCATCGCCCAGCTGCTGAACCACACCTCCGGCCTCGCCGACTACTTCGGGGGCAAGCCGAAAGGTGGTGTCAGCCTCGCCGACGAGCTGAAGCAGGGCCGCGACCGATCCCTCGACCTCGACGACGTCGTGCGGCTCGTTCGCACCCTGCCGCCGCGGTTCGTGCCGGGTCGGCACGACGACTCCGACGCCCACTACTCGGACACGAACTTCCGACTGCTCGCGGCCGTGGCCGCGGAGGTCGCGGGCGACCCGATCGAGGTGTTGTTCGACAAGCTGATCTTCACCAAGTTGGGCCTGGAGC
>JBFFFX010000092.1:0-8705 GCA_041557775.1 Acidimicrobiia bacterium
GCGCAGCGTGGGCGGCAGCCCGGGCCCGCCGATGACGAACACGGACTCGGCGCGGCCTACCAGGTACCGCGCGGTGGCGAGACCAGAAGTGGCCACCTCGGAGGCCGTTGCGGCGAACCCGGTCCTCGCCGCGATCTTCTCGGCCACGGCAGCGGTGGTCTGGGTCGAGTTGTTCGTGGCGTACACGAGCCGCATTCCCGCAGCCTGCAGTCTCTGCAACGCCGCACCGGCGCCGGGGATCGGCACCCGGCCGCGGAACAGCACACCGTCGAGATCGCATACGATCGTTGTCGAATTGCCCAACTTCGGCCCGCCCACTACAACTTCGAGGAAGGGCAACGTAGCAGCCAGGGGTGTCTCGTGAACCAGACCGTGCTCGTGCGCGTCACCGGAATCGACAAACCCGGCATCACGGCCGGCATCCTCCACATCCTCGCCGACGTCCACGCGGAGGTGCTCGACATGGAGCAGGTCGTCGTGCGGGATCGGCTCAATCTCGGCCTCCTGGTCGACTTCGACGAGGCCCGGCCACCCTTGAAGGATCTGCTGTTCTTCGGATGGCAGCGGGATCTTCACATCGACTTCGAGCTGGTCCAGCGGCCCGAGGACGTCGCGCTGCCGAGGCGGTTTGCGGTCACGGTCATCGGCGCCGAACTGACTGCCGCCACCCTCGCCGGCGTCGCCGATGCGATCGTCGAAGGAGGCGGCAACATCGACCGCATCAGCCGGCTGTCGAAGTACCCGGTGCTCTCCTATGAGTTGCTGGTCGTCGGTGGCGATCTGCAGAAGCTGCGGTCGGAGCTGCTGCTCGCCTCCAGTGAGCACCGCGTCGACATCGCCGTGCAGCCCGAGGGCCTGTCGCGACGCGCCAAGCGCCTCGTGGTGATCGATATGGATTCGACGCTGATCCAGGACGAGGTGATCGACCTCCTCGCCGAGGAGGCCGGAACCGGCCCCGAGGTGCGCCGGATCACCGCCGAGGCGATGGCGGGCCGCCTCGACTTCGCCGCCGCGCTGCGCACCAGGGTCGCTGCACTGGCCGGACTCGATGCGAGCCGTCTCGCCGCGGTGGCGGCGCGCATCCGGCCGACGCCGGGCGCCAGGACGTTTGCCCGCACCCTGCGCCGCCTCGGGTACCGGACCGCGATCGTGAGCGGCGGCTTCGACGTCTTCGCCGAGCACATCCGCACCGAGCTGGGCCTCGATGCCGCGTACGCCAACCGGCTGCGCGTCGTCGACGGCGTCCTCACCGGCGAGCTCGACGGCCCCGTCATCGACGGTCCGGCCAAGGCGCGGCTCCTGGGTGAAATCGCCGCCGCCGAGGGGATCCCCCTGGAGCAGACCGTTGCGATCGGTGACGGCAGCAACGATCTGGAGATGCTTTCGCGAGCCGGGCTCGGCATCGCCTTCAACGCCAAGCCGATCGTGGACGCCGCCGCCGACACGACGCTCAAGGTGCCATACCTCGATGCGATCCTGTTCCTGCTCGGTATCCGCCGCGAGGAGATCGAGGAGGCGGATCAGTCCGCCGGAGACGGCTGAGGACCCGCGGCCTCCTCGATCCGTGCCCCGAAGCGCTCCAGCGTCGTCGCCAGCAGGTGTGTCGTTCGCTCGAGGCTCCCGACGCTGACCCGCTCGTCGTGGCCGTGGAAGAGCGTCAGCATCTCCCCGAAGCTCATGCGGTCGTCGAAGAGACCCACCCCGTACGCCCCGGTCCCCATCGCCCTGAAGAAGCGGGCATCGGTCGTCACCGGGATGAGCATCGGCAACCGCACCCGACTCCCCGTCGCAATCTCCGCAGCGTCGCCGATCGCTTCCCACAAGGGACCCGACATCGGGGAGGCGGTCGGAAGGAACTCGGTGTCCGGCACGATCTCGACCTGGTCGTAGAGATCCGGTCCGAGCACCTTGCGAAAGTGATCGTCGACCGTGGTGAGGTCCTGGCCGGGCGTCAGCCGGATGTCGAGGCGAGCCTCTCCCCCGTCGGGAATCACGTTGTGCTTGCCGCCGGCGGCGAACACGGTGGGCGCCACCGTCAGGTGGGTGCAGGCGTGCGCCCAGCGCGCCATGCCGAGGTCGGCGGCCCGCAGCTCCTCGATCGCCTCGTCGACGCGGTCGGGATCAGTCAACCTGGCCACCAGGTCCTCCCCCAAGCCGCTGCCTGCCACAAACGCTTCCCACTCGGGCGAGATCACCACCGGCGTCGGCGTCTCGGCCAGCCGCACGATGGCATCGGCGAGCGGCACCAGCGCATTGTGCGTGGCGTAGGGCTGACTGCCGTGCCCGGGTGTCCCCGTGGCGCGAAGGATCCGCCATGCCGGGCCCTTCTCGGCCACCGTCACCGGCAGGCCGCCCCCCGGAACGACATGGGGGGTGGCGATCTCCGTGAGCAAGTACTCGCTCTCGACCAGCTCGGGCCGGTTCGCCGCGATCCAGCCGGCCCCGAGGGCACCGCCTGCCTCCTCGTCGGCGACCGCCGCAAAGACGAGATCCCCCGGGAGCGGGGGCAGCTCACCGGTGAGGTAGCGCTTGAAGACTGCCGCCATCGCTGCAGTCAGGTTCAGCATGTCGATGGCGCCGCGACCCCACACGAAGCCGTCGGCGATGTCCGCTCCGAACGGGTCGCGGCTCCAGCCCGCTCGGTTCACGGGCACGACGTCGAGATGCGGAAGCAGCGTGAGGGCGGGCGCGCCGGGGGCCCGTCCGGGTACGCGATACACCACGCTCTGGCGGCCCGGGTGGGGTTCGACGATCTCGCCCGCTTCGCCGAAGTAGCCCGCCAGCGTCGCCACCGAGCGGGCTTCGTGACCCGAGTCCGCCGTGCCGTCGTTGACGCACTCGTTGCGAATGAGCGTCTGCAGCAACTCGACGACCTCGTCGACGGGAATCATGGGCTCTCCTTGGGGGGCTGGTGATCTCGCAGGGCCTCTTTCCAGGTGCGGAATCGCTCGTGGTGGACACCGTCGGGTCCTACGCCGCTACCGCGCTTGCCGTGCAGATCGAACCGCCAGCTGGCGCTGAGGTCGCCGGCCACGGCGAGGTAGCGAGCCTCACCAATGGGTGGACCGGCTCGCCACAGGAGCCAGTCTCCGATGCGCCGCTTGTATTCGACGGGCTCGCCGAGATCGTCGCCGAGGCTGAGCAACTCCGCCGGCGCCTCGACCCAGGCGTGCGCCGGGATGCGATACGTGCGCTGCGGCGTCGGCGGCAGTTCGGCAGTGTGGAACGGACCGGTGACGAACGGCCGGTCCTTGGGAGCCAGCGCCGGCGACTCACCCATCGGCGTGATGCATCACGATCAACCGGGCGGAGAAGCCATTCGACTCGAAGAAGTTCTTGGCATGCCGGTGACCGGGACTCACCCTGGCGTCGAAGAAGCGGTGACCGCGACCGCGGAACTCTTCGAGGACGTGGCGGATCATGGCATCTCCGATGCCGACGCCGCGGGCGGCCTCGTCCGTGTAGATGAGGCGTATCACTGCAACCCGCTCATCTCCGGCCTGCGACAGGAGACCCTCGCTGCGGCACCACGTCAGACCTAGGGGCACGCCGTCGAGCTCCCCGATCACGAGCAGCGAATCATCGTCGTCGAGGATCGCAGCAAACGAGCGCTCGATTGGTTCGGCCAGGCCGTCGGCGAGCGCCCACATCGGCTTGATCGCAGTCTGCTCGGCGGCGAGACCGCCGTACAGCGCGACGAGCGCGTCGATGTCGTCGGTAGTGGCAGCGCGACTGGTGATGTGCATCAGGGTGCTGAGCGTAGCCGGGTCCACAAGCGGCGAAGGCTCCACAGGGCGACCAGGCGAACGGCCTCGAGCGCGATCGCCGGCGACATCTTGCTCTGCCCTCGTCGTCGCTCGGTGAAGCAGATCGGAAGCTCCTCGATCACCGACCCGCGCCGCTCGGCCCGGAACGTCATCTCGACCTGAAACGCGTAGCCGGAGGCCCGGCAGGTCTCCGGATGAAGCGCGGCCAGGACCTCGGGTCGGTAGGCGCGGAAACCCGCGGTGGCATCGCGGGTCGCAACTCCGAGGAGGAGTCGCACGTACACGTTGGCGCTTCGCGACAGCAGCCTGCGCCGCAACGACCAGCCCTCGGTTCGCCCGCCGGGGACGTAGCGGCTGCCGATAGCCACGTCTGCGCCGCCCTCGATCGCCGCGATGAGCCGGGGCAGGTCCGCAGGATCGTGGGAGAGATCGGCGTCCATCTGGCAGACCACGGATGGTGCGCTCGCCACGGCGACGGCAAACCCGGCGGCGTAGGCGGGCCCCAGGCCCTCCCGGGCCGTCCGGTGCAGCACGGCGATCCCGGCGTCGGCTGCAGCGAGCTCGTCGGCGAGGGCCCCGGTCCCGTCGGGGGAAGCGCCGTCAACGACGAGGACCGATGCTCCGCAGCGCCGGATGCCTTCAACGACGTCGCGCAAATTGTCTACTTCGTTGTACGTCGGGAGAACGACGACCGCGTCAGGCGGCACAGTCGCGGCACAACCTCTTGCGCTTGTTGGCCAGCTGGCTCGTCTTCAGGACGAGGAAGCACGATTGGCAAACAAACTCATCGTCAGTGCGCTCAGACGAGGCAGTCCCGCGCTCCATCGAGATCTCGGCACGGCGAATGGCTCGGAGCTCCACTGCCTCGTCGACGATGAGCGTCTCGGACTCCTCATCGTCGGTGAGCATGTCGAGCTCCTCGGCCTCGAGCTCGTCGAGGGCCTCGTCGTCGCTCTCAGCCTCTTCCGACTCGTCCCCCTCCTCGGCCTCTTCCTCGTCCTCGAGGTCGGCTTCGTCGTCATCGAGGTCGATCTCGTCGAGATCCTCGTCCCACTCTCCCTCGAGCGCGTCGGGATCGAAGTCCTCGTCGGCCTCGTCGGCTTCGTCTTCTGTGTCGGTGAACTCTCGGTCGGTCATTTCTCACCTGTGCGGGGCGCGGAGTATATCCAACGTTGCGCAGCCCAACGACCTGAAATTGGTCCTTATTCCCTGCGTCTCTTCGGGGCTCAGATCTTGAAGTCGACTGCGCCCGGAAGAAGACGCACGTGCGCCGGCCCGGTACCGATGATCTCCCCGTCGGCCTCGACCGGCCAATCGTCGGGTACACGGACCTCGAAGTCGGCGGCCCGGGCCTTGCGCACGGCCGGATGGCGGAGGTGGAGACCGCGAATCACCCGGGGCATCAGCGTGAACGCTCGCTGGCGGGGGCCGAGGAACAGCTCCACGTCGAGCATCCCGTCCATCACGGCGGCCTGGGGAGCAATGTTGAGGCCGCCGCCGAAGAACTGCCCGTTGGCGACGACGACCGTCATCGCCGTGCCGTCGAGACGGCGGCGTCCCACGTCGACGGATACGGGAGCGGGCCGGAACCGTGCCAGGGAGAGCCAGAACCCCAGGGTGTAGCGCAGACCGCCGAGGAAGCGGGGAAGCCGTTCGGCGCGAGCCGCCGATGCGGCGACGACGCCGAAATTGGCGGCATTCAGGAAGTACCGCCGTCCGAACTCACCCTCCAGAAGACCGACGTCGCAGCGGTAGACACCGTCTCCGGCCAGGACCTCGACCCCGCCTTCGAGCGTGCGGGGAAGCGCAAACGTACGGATGAAGTCCGACCCGGAGCCGGCGGGAACGATCGCCAGCGTCGGCGGTTCCTCCCACGCATGAGTCATCAGCTCGTTCAGGACGAGGTGCGCCGTCCCGTCACCGCCCACGGCGGCGAAGCGTCGCACACCCTCGGCGATTCCACCACGCACCAACTCGGCAAGATGCTCCGCGGTGTCGGATACCAACGTTCGGTGGCTCACGCCGTGCCGGGCCAGGGCCGAGGCGAGCCGGGCGGCCACATCGCCGGAGCGCCCCGCCGAGGGGTTGAGCAGAACGAGCCAGCTCACCAGCGCCCCTCGGCGGCGACGACCCCGCGGTCGACGAGCTCCAGGGCTTCCCCGGCAACACCGCGCAACTCCGCAAAGGTGTCGCGGAGTTGCCGCAGCAAGTCGAGGGTCTGGCGGGCAATGCGAACGAAGTCCCCCGCAGCAGCCTCTTCGTCGAACAGATCATCGAGGGAGGCGCCGGCAGCCCAGTCGTGGAGTCGCCCGACGTAGCCGTCGTGCGGTGGCCGGGTCATGTCGAGCCCGCGGCGGTCTTCGGCGTGCGCCAGATCGTCGCTGATCTCGACGATCCGGTCGACGGCTTCCCGCGCCGCATGGGTCGGCATGTGCGCGGCGACGTCGTCGCGGCGGGGCTCGTAGACGAACACGGTGAGCACGGCGGCGAGCTCTGCAGCGGTGAGATCGGCGAACGCCCCCGCAGCAACGCTCTCCGTCACGACCAGATCCATCTCGTTGTACACGAATCGCAGTGAGCGGCCCTTTGCCGTGACGGACCAGCCGTCCGTGTAGCCGTGGTCCTCGAGCAGCCCGAGCAGGGAACGGAACTTCGCGACGAGGTCGTCGGGAGCAGTCCCCAGCCGGCGCCGGAGCCGGTCCGCGTCCTTGTGCGCTTTGCGGGCACGATCCAACCACGCGAGATGTTCCGTGAGCTCGGGGCAGCCTGCCACCGGATCGCCGCCCGCATCCACCGCGGTGTGCCGTTCCGTCGTCGGCGGCAGCTCGCGCACCCGGCGGGCCACGGCACGACGGTAGCTCCTGTCGCGAGGCCGGAACGGCTGGGGCAGATCCACCGCGCCGACGAGGGCGGTCGCCGAGGGCAGGTCGGCTGCAGAGATCTTGCGTTCCGCGCCCTCCTCGCCGACGAGATGCAGCCGCGGGTTGGGCCCGAAACCTCTGGCCAGGAGCGCCCAACGTTCCGGTCCGCCGTCTCCGGGGAGCTCCAGGACGTCGCCGGCGATCGTGTCTTGGGCGAAGTCTCGCATTTGCTGCTTGACGTCGTGGAGCCCGGCTGCGCCGGCGAAGGTCCGGATGTCGCCACGGTCACACTCTGCGGCCGCTTCGAACTCGGCCACCTCTCGCTCCCGTTGCTCGAGGCGGGCGGCGAGCTGTTTTCGCCGCGCCTCGAGCCGGTGCTGGGCGAACGAGGCGTTGAGCAGCTCCTCAGCCCGATCCCTGGGGTAGTTGGCGACGAGATTCACCGCCATGTTGTACGACGGCGCAAAGCTGGAGGCCAGCGGATGGCTTCCCTGGGCGGCGATCGCCGCGGTGCGCTCGAACGGAACGTCGCGCTGGTGCAGGATCACCGCGGTGCCCGCCGTGTCGATACCGCGCCGCCCCGCCCGTCCGCTGAGCTGGGTGTAGTCGCCGGGCTGCAGCAACTCATGGGCCTCGCCGGTGAACTTCGAGAGTCGCTCCAGCACGACGGTGCGGGCCGGCATGTTGATGCCGAGCGACAGGGTCTCGGTGGCAAACACGACCTTCACCAGCCCGGCGGCGAACAGCGCCTCGACAGTCTCCTTGAACGCGGGCACCATGCCGGCGTGGTGGGCGGCCACCCCGGCCTCCAACCCCGCCATCCACGAGTCGTAGCCCAGCACGGTCAGGTCGTCTGGAGACAGGTGCGCCGTGCGGTCGGCCACGATCTGAGAGATCTCGGTGCGCTCCGCGGCCGTCGTCAGCCCGAGGTTGGCGGCGGCGACGTGCTGGGCCGCCTGGTCGCACCCGGCCCGGGAGAAGATGAAGTAGATCGCCGGCAGCAACCCGAGCCGGGCCAGTTCTTCCGCGACCTCCAGCCGCCGGGGCGCCAGGAAGCGGCGGAACCGTCCCCGGCCCTTGCGGAGCAGCTTGATCACCTGAGGGTTCGCCTTCTTCCCCGAGAACACCGGGAAGAGCTCCAGGCGGTCGTCGCGGTGCCGATCCTTCACCAGATACAGGCTCTCCAGCGGAACCGGGCGCCGGGTCTCGATCACCACTTCGGTTGGACCGCGGCGAGCTCTCACCCAGTCGGTGAACTCCTCTGCGTTGGCGATCGTCGCGCTGAGATTGACGAGCTGGACGTGGCCGGGCAGGTGGATGATCACCTCCTCCCACACGGGCCCGCGGTAGCGGTCCTGCAAGTAGTGGACCTCGTCGAGGATCACGATCCCGAGGGAATCGAGGCGTGACGGATCGGTGTAGATCATGTTGCGCAGCACTTCGGTGGTCATGACGACGATCGGGGCATCGCCGTTCACCACGTTGTCGCCGGTCAGCAGACCGACGGCATCCTCGCCGTGCTCCCTGCGCAAGTCGCCGAACTTCTGATTCGACAGCGCCTTGATCGGCGTGGTGTAGAAGGCGCGTTCGCCGCGGGCCCTCGCCAGGGCGATGGCCGCCTCGGCGACGACGGTTTTCCCCGCACCGGTCGGTGCGGTGACCACGACCGACACCCCGCGTTCGAGGTGCTCGATCGCCTCGACCTGGAACGGATCGGCCGCAAACGGCAGCGAGCCGAGGAAGTCCTCCAGCACGGGATGCTCGCCGGCCGTCATTTCTTGAGGATGAAACGAACGGCGAGGATGGTCAGCTCGTACAGCACGTAGAGCGGCGCCGAGAGCAGCAGCAGCGTGAGCGGATCGCCTCCGGGCGTGAGCAGCGCGGCGGCGACGACGATGATCGCGGAGGCGTAGCGCCGCCAACTCCGCAGCTTCTCGGAGGTGGTGACGCCCAGCAGGGCCGCCGCGAAGAGGAATACGGGAAACTCGAACGCGATCCCGAAGGCGAGCAGGAACCGCATGGCGAAGCGCAGGTAGAAGTCGGCCCCGATGGTGGGCTCGAGGAGATCCTGACCAAA
>JBFFFX010000093.1:0-8674 GCA_041557775.1 Acidimicrobiia bacterium
ACCCACGGCGGTCGTTCCCTCGGGCAGGTGCGTCACCATCGCCTCGCCGACCAGGCGGGCCCCCCGGCCGTCAATCGTCGTCTGCCGGGCGTCGAGGGCCCCCGACGACACCTCGCCCGACCGCAGCGTGAACGGACCGTCGGTGCGCACGGCGTGGTTCAGGAGATGATCGATGAGCAGCGAGAGCGTCGATGTGGACATTGCGCGCCAGCGTACCGCGCGGCCGTCGGGTCGGGAGCCGCGCCGAAGCGGTAGCCTCGGCGGTCATGGAGTTCGTGTTCATTCGCCACGGCCAGCCGGCCTGGAGCGTCGACGGCATCAGCCAGCCCGATCCGTACCTGACGGATCTGGGCAACCTTCAGGCGCGGGCGGCCGCCACCCGACTGGGCGCGGCGAAGCGGCCGATAACCGAGATCCTCGTGTCGCCGGCGCAGCGGGCACAGGAGACGGCAGCGCCCCTGGCAGAGACGACAGGCCTGACACCCACCACCATCGACGACCTCGTCGAGATCAAGATGCCGAATTGGGAGGGCACCCCGGAGGAGACGGTGCAGCGCATCTTCTCGGAGGCGCGGGGACGGCCGCCGGAGGATTGGTGGGAAGGATTGAGCGGCGGCGAGAGCTTCCGAGACTTCCACCACCGAATCACCGGCTGCCTGCACGGCATCCTCGCCGACCGGGGCATCACGCCGGACGAGGAGCGACGAGCCCATCTGTGGGCGCACGCCGGAGGCAAGGGGCGCATCGCCATCGTCGCCCATGGGGGTACGAACTCCGTGGCGCTCACATTCCTCCTGGGGGTCGAACCCACGCCGTGGGAATGGGAGCGATTCCTGCTCGGCCACGCCTCCATCGCCAGGGTCCGGGCAATCCCTCTGGCCGGCGCCCACGTCTTCAGCCTGCGGGCATTCAACGATCAGGAGCACCTCCAAGCGGACGAACGTTCGCGATAGCGCAGTGGAGCGGCGTGGCCGCGACCTCTCACGGCACGATCAGGGAAAGGCCTCCCACAAGGCGGGCGAGTCGAGGCCGAGGCGCCAGATCGCAACGCCGCTGAGGCCGTACGTCTCGGCGAGGCCGATGCGGTTGCTCGTCTCCTCGTGCTCGGCCCAGAAGAACCGGCCGTCGTCGAGGTCGACGCGGTCGATGCCGAACTCGGCGTCCGGCGACCGGCGCCCTCCCAGCGTGGCCAGATGGCCGAGGGACACGGCGCGGGGAGCGTCCAGCTCCGCGGGATCCCAGATGCGCCCGTAGGCGGGGAGGCCGAGGATGATGTCCTGAGGGTCCGCGTACCGGAGCATGTAGATCAGCGTCTCCTCGATCCACGCCGGCGACGCAACCGGCCCCGCTGGACGGAACCGGTTGTGCTGGTCGTAGGCCATCAGGATCGTGAGATCGACGGCCGCGGCGATCCTGCGCCTCTGCGGCGCCGCCGACCAGTACGCGAGCTCCTCAGGGATGACGTCCCACGAGTCGCTGCGCGGCACCAGGTCGTAGCTGACGACGCCGCCCCACTCGTGCACGGCGGCGGCGAGCTCCTCGATGAAGGCGGAGACATCGGCGGCGTCCTCGTTGCGAAAGCCTTCGATGTCGATGTTCACGCCGTCGGCGCGCGCCGCCGCGGAGGCCGCGGCGATCTCCTCCACCGCTGCCCGCCGGTGTGCGTCGTCGGTGACCAGCGCATGGATACGGTCCGCATCGATACCCTGCACGGCGGGCCACACGGCAGCGCCGACCACATGTGCGCGGGCGATCAGGTCCGCATCCGGACTCCCCACGAGCGCACCCTCGGCATCGAGAAACCAGGTCAGTGGTGAGTGGACGGTGATCGCCGAGTCGCCGTCGATGGCAGCGACCGCCCGGTCGCGATCGGCGCCGCGGCTCCACGCGAGCACGTGCCATGCCGGCGATCGATCGGGACGCCGCCAGGGCTGGATCACTGTGGCATGGGCGCTGTTCTCGACAACGGTCTGATTCCACGTGACCTCCGTCGCCGCTCCAGTAGGGGTGAGGTACGTCAACTCGAGCTCGACGTCGCCGACGATGGCCGGGATCTCCAGGAGGGCGACGTCATCGTGCAGCCGGCCCACCTCGGTGCCGCCCACGGACACAGCCACGGTGACGCCGTCTCGGGCGGCCAGCCGCTCCGCATCGTGGAGAACGACCTCAACCGTGCGGCCGGGGGGAACCGTCGTCGGCGGTGCGGGCGGGGGAGCCGGGGCGAGCGTCGTGAGCGGGGCCTCCGCAACGATGACCGGCGCGATCTCCCCCGCATCGGCACCGGAGGCGTTGCACCCGGCGAGCACACCCGCTGCTGCAATCGCCGTGGCGGCGATGCGGGGAAGCCGCGATGCCGAGGGCCGCGCCATCAGCGCCCGAAGCGCCGCTCTCGCTGGGTGAAGTCGCGCAACGCGCGAAGGAAGTCCACACGGCGGAACGCCGGCCAGAAGACGTCCACGAAGGAATACTCCGCGTAAGCCGACTGCCAGAGAAGGAACCCGGAGAGCCGAGCTTCGCCGGACGTGCGGATGACGAGATCTGGATCGGGGAGATCCGCGGCGTACATGTGCTCTGCGAGAGCTGCCGCGTCGATTTGCCCGGCCATCTCTGCGGCCGGAACGCCGCGTTCTGCGAGGCGGGCGACGAGCTCGCGAGCTGCGTCGACGATCTCCTGGCGGCCGGCGTAGGCGAGTGCGATCGTGACCCGCCGCTCACCGACACGGCACGCGCCCTGGAGGCGCTTCGCCGCTTCGGCGAGCCTCGTGGGGAGCAGATCGAGCGACCCGATGAACCGCACTTCGACCGGGTGCTTCGCGACCGCATCGGGTATCTGATCGAACAACTCGATCAACACGTCGAAGTAGGGCTCCAACTCCTCCTTGGGTCGCTCGAGGTTCTCTACCGACAAGAGCCAGCAAGTGACCGCAGGAATCTCGAATTCCTCGGCCCAGTCGAGGAACTCCAGGAACTTGGCCATGCCCACCCGGTAGGAAGCCGCGTAATCCGGGAGTCCTTCTTCGCGGGCATAACGACGATGTCCGTCGTGAATCACGCCGACATGATGAGGCAACGCGCCCCGATCCAAGCGCCGCGCCATTCGGCCTTCATAGGCGCGATACAGGGGCCGCTTGATCATCTCTTTGAGCTTCATCAGGCCGCTCCTATCGACTCATTCTCTTCAATCCAGGCTGTTCGCGCCCGGCACAATCTGGCATCATGGATCGGGGACATTCTCTGGCAACGTGGAGGTTGCGCATATGGCGATGACGAAGGAGCACAAGGACGCGCTTGCCCAAGGGCGCCGCGAGGCCAAGGCCATCAAGGCCTACCTCGAAGCGATCGGAAGCCGGCGCCCGGGCCGTCCCGTCACCCCCGACAGCTTGAAGCAGCGTATCAAGCGGCTCGAAGCGCGCATCGAGGCAGAGAGCGATCCGCTCAAACGGGTCGACCTGGTCCAGCAACGGTTGGATGCGAAGGACGCCCTCCGGCGACTCGCCGCATCGGCGGACATGACGGCGCTGGAGGAAGGCTTCGTGGCACATGCCCAGAGCTACTCGGCTCGCAAGGGCATCTCGTACCAGGCGTGGCGCGAAGCCGGCGTGCCGGCGGCGGTGCTGCGCACTGCGGGCATCGGACGGGGTGGCTGACCTCACGGAGCCACCAGGCCTTTGGGCACGTCGACCACACGGGCCCTCAGATACTCACCCAGCGCTTTTGCTTGCGGGTCGAGCTTCGGGCTCGATGAGACGCCCTCACCGAGGTAGCCCCGCAGCACGAAGTTGAGGGCGCGAATTCGGGGGAACACGTAGCGTTCGACCTCGATGTCTCGGGTTTCGGGGAGCAGGGCGCGGAGACGCTCGATCGTGAGAAACCCCAGCAACCAAGGGTATTCGGCATCGCCCCGGGTCCACACGCCCAGGTTGGCGTCGCCGCCTTTGTCGCCGGAGCGTGCGCCCACCAGCCTGCCGAGCGGGATCCGCACGACGTCATCCTCGGACGAAGCCGGGACTACCGCCGCCACGTCGCGCTCCCGTTCCGGGGCCGTTGCGGGCGAGTCGGTCGGCTCGACGACGGTGGTCGCCGTACCGATCGTGACCACCGAGACGGGCTGGGGAACCGTCGACGGCCAGTAGACCACCAGCGGAGATTCCTTGCCGGGCGGGGCGGTCATGTGGAACCCCGCGTAGTTGGCGAGAGCCAGCTCGATCGCCCGACTCGAAAAGGCTCGCCCCACTTTCGCGGGATCGGGATCGGCGACCGTCACCTTGAGGTACGCGAACGAGGCCTCGTGGCTTGGCGGATCCTCGTGATCCGTCCGCAGCAGCTGCGTGTCCGTCGACGCGAACCGATCCTTCCCGCCGACGGCTCGCCACAGTGCCTCCTCGGCGAGCGCCGCTTTCGCCTCGATGTCGAGACCGGAGAGCACGAAGGTCACGCTGTTGCGAAACCCGGCGAGGAACGTCGCAGAGACCTTCGTCGTGTGCGGAGGCGGTTCGCCGCGCACGCCGTCGATGCGGACACGATCGTCACCGAGGTCGGTGAGATGAACGGTGTCCAGCCGTGCAACGACATCGGGGTTGGCATAGCGCGGACCGCCCACCTCATAGAGAAGCTGTGCCGTCACGGTGCCGACCGAAACCAGTCCGCCGGTGCCGGGATGTTTCGTGATGACGCTCGATCCATCGGCGGCGATCTCGGCCAGGGGGAATCCCGGGTGAAGGAGCCCGGGGACTTCCTCGAAGAAGCTGTAGTTGCCTCCAGTCGTTTGCGCCCCACATTCGATGACATGACCCGCAACGAGAGCGCCGGCCAGGGCATCCCAATCATCACGGGCCCAATCGAAGTGCCATGCCGCCGGCCCCATCGTGACCGACGCATCGGTGACCCGGCCGGTGACCACGATGTCGGCGCCGCGGCTCAGCGCTTCGGCGATACCCCACGCGCCGAGATAGGCATTGGCGGTGAGCGCCTGCCCGCCTCGCTCGGCCATCGTCTCGCCGGTCACGGAGTGCACCAGGTCGCCCGCGCGGTCGAGCACGTCATCGCCGGTCACGGTCGCCACCGAGGCGACTACCCCGAGGCGGTCGGCCAATTCAGCGACCTTGGCGGCCAGCGCCGGGGGGTTGAGGCCGCCGGCGTTGGTGACGATCTTGATGCCGCGATCGAGGCACGTCGCCAGCACGTCCTCGAGCTGATCGAGGAACGTCGGCACAAAGCCGGAGGCCGGATCGCGCAGCCGGTACCGCGCCAGGATCGCCATCGTGAGCTCCGCCAGGTAGTCGCCGGTGAGCACGTCGATGGGTCCGCCCTCCACCATCTCCCGCGCTGCCGAGATGCGGTCGCCGAAGAACCCGGAGCAGTTGGCGATCCGGATGACATCCATGTACCGGATTATCGCCGCTCGATGTAGCCGAGGCGCCGGCGCTCGACGCAGGCGAGATGCTGCCTAACCCGAAGGCGGAGGTAGGCTCGCAGTCGTGAAGCTTCCGCACCCGGACAGATTCACGTTGGGCCGGATGCAGAACCCGGTACGGGGGTTCCTCCATGGAGCAGCGGCGATGCTCGCCGTCGTCGGTTGCGTGGCGATCGTGCTCTCGGCTCCAACGTGGCCCAGCCGCACCGCCGTGCTCGCCTTCGGGATCACGATGGTCGGCCTGTTTGTGATCAGCTCGCTGTACCACTCGGTGCCATGGTCGACGCGCTGGAAGAGACGGATGCAACGCGCCGACCATTCGATGATCATCGTGTTCATCGCCGGGAGCTACACCCCGGTCGCAGTGATCGCCCTCGACGGCCTGTACACCGCAGTGAGTTTGATCGGGGCGTGGGGAGTGGCGGCCGTGGGCGTCGCCCAGCAGGCGTTCTTCCCCCGGGAGAGGAACTGGTTCAGCATCGCCCTCATGACGACCCTCGGTTGGCTGTCGCTGTTCATCATGTGGCCGCTCGCCCAGAGCGCCGGTGTCGCCGCGGTCGCCTGGTTCGCCGCCGGCGGCGTTCTCTACACGATCGGCATGGTGATGCTCGTCACCAACCGGCCCCGGCTGTGGCCGCGGGTGTTCTCGTACCACGAGGCGTTTCACGTGCTGGTGGTCGCCGCATCGGCCATGCACTTCGCTGCCGTCTGGCGCTATGTGGTGCCGCTCGCGGCGTGACACCTACACGGGTACCTGAAGCAGGAAGAGGCGCCCCATCTCGTAGCCGCCGTTGTGGTACGAGTACTGCTCTCCGGCGCGCACGACGAGCACGTCGCCCCGGGTCACCCGCACCGGCTCACCACCGATGACGAACTCGATCTCGCCGGTGATGCCCACATAGACCTTGTCCTTGCCGGCGGCGGCATAGGGCGGGTTGTCGGCGCCGATCGGGACCTCGATCTCGGCCAAGGTGAACCGCTCGAAGCTCTCGGGAGTCACATCCCGGACCGCGAGATTCCCGAACGGAAAGGAGCCGGCCTCCGCGTAGCGCTTGATCTCCATGCCCACCTCCTCGCACCCCGGATGCTAGGTCCTCCGTGAGACCGACCAATCCGTGAGAGGAGCCGCGGCGCTCGTGGCTGCCGCGCCAGATTGACGCACAGGATCGGTAGCCTCTGCCGTGTAGGCCCCGAGAGTCGACATGACGTCCCGCTCCAGTACCAACGACAGCGAGGAAGCGACCCCGCCCAAGTGGCGCGTCGAGGGAATGCCCGACGACGAGCAGAAAGAGGCGCCCGGCGGCTGGCGCAGCCGGGTGCCATTCGGGCGCTGGTTCTGGGTCGTCTTCCTGGCCCTGCTGGCCGTCAACTGGATCGTGACCAACGCCCTCTTGGGAGATGAACCTCCCATTCGAGTGCCGTACACCGACTTCATCGTGCAGCTCGACGGTGGAAACGTCGAGTCCGTCGTCTCCACCGGCGAAACGATCCAGGGCACTTTCAAGGAGGAGATCGCCGACCCGGACAACCCCGACATCACCTCCGTCGACTTCACGACACAGCGCCCGACCTTCGCCGAGGATGATCTGCTGCAACGCCTCATCGACAACGACGTCGTCGTCAATGCGGAGCCCATCGACCAGCCCGCCCCACTGTGGCAGCAGATCATCTTCGGATTCGGCCCAACACTGCTGCTGCTGTGGCTCTTCTTCAGCTTCTACCGCCGCGCCGGACAATCGCTCGCCGGGATCGGCGGGCTCGGCACCAGCCGGGCGAAGCGCTACGAGGCTTCCGCCGACCGCACGACCTTCGACGACGTCGCCGGCATCGACGAAGCGGAGCACGAGCTGGTCGAGGTCGTCGACTTCCTGCGCGACCCGACCAAGTACACCAAGCTCGGCGCGGCGATTCCCCGCGGCGTGCTGCTCTCGGGAGCGCCGGGCACCGGCAAAACCCTGCTGGCCAAGGCCGTCGCCGGCGAGGCCGACGTGCCGTTCTTCTCGATGGCGGCCTCCGAGTTCATCGAGATGGTCGTCGGGGTGGGCGCAAGCCGGGTCCGCGATCTCTTCAAGCAGGCCAAGGAGGCGGCCCCCGCGATCATCTTCATCGACGAGATCGACTCGATCGGCCGCGCTCGCGGCGGGGCGATGTCCTTCGGCGGCCACGACGAGCGCGAGCAGACGCTCAACCAGATCCTCACCGAGATGGACGGGTTCACCGGGTCGGAGGGAGTCATCGTCATCGCCGCCACCAACCGGCCGGACGTGCTCGATCCGGCCCTGCTGCGGCCGGGCCGGTTCGACCGCCACGTTGCGGTGAGCCCGCCCGATCAGGTCGGTCGGAAGGCGATTCTCGAGGTGCACACCCGGGGCGTACCGCTGGCGGGCGACGCCGATCTGGGGGCGATCGCGTCGACGACACCGGGCATGGTGGGCGCCGAGCTGCGCAACCTCGTGAATGAGGCGGCGCTGATGGCGGCGCGCCGCGGCCACGAGCGGGTGCGGATGAGCGACTTCACCGATGCGCTGGAGAAGATCGTCCTCGGCGCCGAGCGCAAGATCATGATGTCCGAGGAGGATCGCGAGCTCACGGCGTACCACGAGTCCGGACACGCGCTGCTCGGCATGCTTCAGCCGGGCGCCGACCCGGTGCGCAAGATCTCGATCATCCCCCGGGGACGGGCGCTCGGCGTCACGTTGCAGAGCCCCGAGGCCGATCGCTACTCCTATTCGGAGGAGTACCTCCGCGGCAAGATCGTTGGCGCGCTCGGGGGGAGGGCGGCCGAAGACCTCGTCTACGGGTCGGTCACGACCGGGGCGGAGAGCGACTTGGTACAGGTCACGAACATCGCCAGGAGCATGGTGGGTCGCTGGGGCATGTCGGACGCCGTCGGGCCGCTGTCGGTGCTGCCTGCCGACCAGCAGCAGTACCCCTTCGGTGGTCAGCAGGTGGCCCCAGAAACGCAAGAGCTCGTCGACACCGAAGTGCGGAGGATCGTCGACGAGTGCTACTCCGTGGCGATCGAGACCCTCAAGGCCCACCGCGACCAGCTCGATGCCCTCGCCCAGGCGCTCCTCGAGAAGGAGACCCTCGAAGAAGAGGAGGCCTACGAGATCGCCGGCGTCTCCAGGGAATAGCACCCCGAATCGGCTCCCCACCACCCCCTACCCCCGGCTCCGCCGGCGGTACCTTCCCCCACTCCGTGGGGGACTATCACCCCGCACCACATCACCCCGCACCACACACCACCCCCTGGGGGAC
>JBFFFX010000094.1:0-8660 GCA_041557775.1 Acidimicrobiia bacterium
CGACGAGCATCGCCGCCGCACCGTCGTTGATACCCGACGAGTTCCCGGCCGTGACCGAGCCGCCCTGGCGGAACGCCGGCCGCAGTTTGGCGAGCTTCTCCATCGTGGTTCCCGGACGGGGGTGCTCGTCGTGCTCGACCACGACGGGATCGCCGCGCCGCTGCGGCACCGTGACCGGCACGATCTCCTCGGCGAGCACGCCGTCCTTCATCGCCCGCACCGCCCGCTCCTGGGACCGCACGGCGAACGCATCCTGGTCCTCCCGGGCGATGGCGAACTCCTCGGCCACGTTCTCCGCGGTGACCCCGAGCGCATCGGTGTGCCCCATCGCCGCCATCTTCGGGTTGACCAGCCGCCAGCCCAGCGTGGTGCTGGCGATCTCGGCGGTGCGGGCGTAGGCCGTCTCCGGCTTCGGGATGACGTGCGGAGCCCGGGACATCGACTCGACCCCGCCGGCGATCACGACGTCGGCGTCGCCCAGCGCGATCGCCCGGGCCGCGTGGACGAGGGCGTCCATGCCCGAGCCGCACAATCGGTTCACCGTGGTGCCCGGGACCTCCACCGGGAGCCCGGCGAGCAGCGCGGCCATGCGGCCCACGTTGCGGTTGTCCTCCCCCGCCTGATTGGTGCTCCCGAACGCCACGTCGTCGATCGCCGCCGGGTCGAGCGAAGCATTGCGCTCGAGCAGCGCGACGAGGGGAAGGGCGGCGAGGTCGTCGGTGCGGATCGAGGCCAGGCCTCCGCCGTAGCGCCCGATCGGGGTCCGGATGTAGTCGACGATGAAAGCTGCAGACATGGCACCGAGCGTAGACGCCGCGGACGAGACCGACGTGCGGCACGGGGCCGGCAACCCGCCCTTCCGGCGCCTCATCAGATCGCGGGAACGGCCCTCTCGACGAGCGGTTCGAGCCGGAGACCCCGGGGCAGGGTGCCGAGCATCGCTCCCCAGTCGTTGTCGAGACGGGTGGCGATGAAAGCGTCGGCGACCGCCGTCTCCCCGAACCGCACCAACAGCGCGGCCTGCACGGTCCGCGCCATACGACCGACCAGGCGACGGGCGTCCGGCTCCGGATCGTCGAGGGTGACAAGCGCGCCGGCGAGATCATCGATCGCACGATCGAGCCGGGCGTCGGCCCCGCGCGCCGCGTCCATCTCCGAGAGCAGCGCATCAACACTTGCGGGCTCGCGCCGGATCGCCCGCAGCACGTCCAGTGCGATCACGTTGCCCGACCCCTCCCAGATCGCATTGAGCGGAGCTTCCCGATACAGCCGGGGCAGGATCGAATCCTCGACGTAGCCGGCGCCGCCGAGGCATTCGAGCGCTTCTCCGACGACCACGGGACACCGCTTCGTCACCCAGTACTTGCCGACGGGAGTGAGGATCCGCTTGAGCTGCGCCTCGTGCTCGTCGCGCTCGCTGCGGTCGAACGCCGCCGCCACCCGCAGCATGAGGATCGTTGCCGCCTCGACCTCGATCTCCAGGTCGGCGATGACGTTGCGCATCAGCGGCTGCTCGACCAGGCGCTTCCCGAAGGCCTCGCGGTGGGCGATGTGATGCGCCGCCTGGGCTACCGCCTGTCGCATCAGCGAGGCGGACCCGGTGAGGCAGTCGAGCCGCGTGCCGCCGACCATCTCGATGATCGTGGTGACGCCGCGACCTTCCTCGCCCACGAGGACGGCATAGGCGTCCTCGTACTCCACCTCGCTCGACGCGTTCGACCGGTTCCCGAGCTTGTCCTTCAGGCGCTGAATCCGCAGGCCGTTCACCTCGCCGTCCGGAGTCCAGCGCGGAAGGAAGAAGCACGACAGCCCTCCGGGCGCCTGGGCGAGGATCAGGAAGGCGTCGCACATCGGCGCCGAGCAGAACCACTTGTGACCCGTGACCCGGTATTCGCCTTCGGCGCCACCGGCGACGGGGACCGCGCGCGTGGTGTTCGCCCGCACGTCGGAGCCGCCCTGCTTCTCGGTCATCGCCATGCCCATGAGCACCCCGGCCTTCTCGCCGCCGGGGCGGAACGACGGGTCGTAGGTCCGGCTGGTGAGGCGCGGCTCCCATTCCGCGGCGAGCGCCTCGTTGTGGCGCAGCGCAGGAATGACGGAGGCGGTCATCGAGATCGGGCACCAGTGGCCTGCCTCGATCTGGCCGGCGAGGTACGTCATCGCGGCGCGCACGACGTGCCGTCCCTCGTTGGGATGCTGTTCCCAAGGCAGCGAGTGGAGGCCGTTGGCGACCGCCTGCTCCATGAGGTGGTGCCATGCGGGGTGGTACTCGACCTGATCGATCCGGTTCCCGAAGCGGTCGTGCGTGTGCAGGGTCGGCGGGTAGCCGTTGGCGAGCCGACCCCACTCGAATGCTTGGGACGACCCGGCGGCACCGCCGAACGCGGTGAGGGTGCCGATCGCCCAGTCGCCGGAGTGGCGGCGGACCCCGTCCCCCAGCACCGGGTCCGTCAGGAACAGGTTGTAGTCCTCGAGCGGCGGCGGTTGATTGAGCACTTCGTGCGTGGTGCGGACCATGGAGCACCTCCCACCACAAGCGTACCGACCCGTGGTCACGGCGCACCCGGCCCGGCATCAAGCTCCCCGCCAGAACGGGGTGCCAGCCTCGGCTTGACGGGATAAGCTATTGCTATTAGGTTTTCTACTAACTATCCAAGTAACGAGGTTCCCTGATGACGAAGACGCTCGAAACGACCGATGGCACGATCGCCTACGACGACGCCGGCAGCGGGCGGCTGCTCGTCCTGCTGCCCGGTGCGGGTGACGTCCGCTCCGAACACCGCTCCCTCGCCCCGATGCTGACCGAGGCCGGGTTCCGGGTCGTCACCGCCGACCTGCGGGGACACGGCGATTCCAGCCCGTCGTGGCCGTCCTACGGAGTCGCAGAGACGGCCGGGGATCTCATCGGGCTCATCGAGGACCTCGACGCGGGTCCGGCCACCGTCATCGCCGATTCCTTCTCCCCCGCGGCTGCGCTGTGGGCCGCCGCCGACCGCCCGGACCTCATCGACGGTGTCGTCGCCATCAGCGTCCACCTCGAAGCAGGCTCCTTCTTCCAGAACCTCGCGGTCACCGCGTTGCTGCGTGGTCCGTTGGCGGCCGGCATGTGGGCGAAGCTCTACCGCGGGTGGTACAAGGCGTCGCCCCCGTCCGACCTCGATGCCGAGATGGCCAAGCTGCGGAACATGATGGGCAGCCGCCATCGGCGCCGCGCCGTCCGCGAGACGCTCGTCGCCCGCCGGGACGGCCTCGCCGAGCGCATCGCCGGGCTCGACATCCCGGTGCTCGCCGTCTTCGGAACGGCAGACGATCACTTCGCCGACCCCGCAGCCGAGGCCGCTGCGGTCGCCGCCCGCACCGGGGGACGCCACGTGATGGTCGAGGGGGCCGGCCACTACCCGCACGTCGAGCAGCCGGACGTCGTCGCCGCCGAGATCCTGGCCTTCCTCGGAGCGAACTGATGCCCCGCATCGGACTCACCCCGGACCGCGTCGCCGAGGCAGCCGCCGCGCTCCTCGACTCCGCAGGCGAGGACGCGCTGACCCTCAGCCGCCTCGCCGCCGAACTGGGCGTGAAGGCGCCGTCGCTCTACAACCACATCGACGGGATGGACGACCTCCGCCGCCGCATCGCCATGCGGGGGATCGGCGACCTCGCCGAGGCCCTGCGGTCGGCGGTGCTGGGACGCAGCGGCGCCGATGCCCTCCACCATCTCGCCGCCGCCTACCGGCGCTATGCGCAGGACCATCCCGGCGTGTATCCCCTCACCCAGGAGACCCGTCCCGACGACGAGGAGTACGCGACCCTCGGTCTTCGTGCGATCGAGCCGGTCCTCGCCGTGCTCCGCGGAGCGGGCGTACCCGAGGAGGAGCGCATCCACGCCGCCCGGGCGCTGCGCAGCAGCCTGCACGGATTCGTCGAGCTGGAGCGCTGCGGCGGGTTCGGGCTCGATGTCGACATCGACGCCAGCTACGAGTACCTCATCGACTCCGCCAGCCGGGCGATCCGGCGGGACGACTGAGCCCGCAGACGTCCCCGGCCGCACGTTGCTCCTCCGGCGGGCGTCAGCCGCCGGGGCGGCGGTCCAGGAGCTGGGCCTGGTTGATGCGGCCCAAGGGTCCTTGCCGGTCGAACACGCTCGTGTCGGCGAGCCCGATCCCCGAGGGGTGCTGATACGCAGCCGACTTCATGCCCACCCACTCGTCCACGGGGAGCCGGTGGGCGTACAACGTGATGTCCGGGTTGACGTAGATGTAGGCAGTGGGGTCGAGCGCCTGGGAGTTGCCGTTCGCCAGGTCGGCGAGGGTGACGAGACGGACGAAGGGGGAAGGCGACTCGCCGGCGACCACGTCGTGCTTGAGCCGGAACCACGACACCCCGGGACCGTGCCGCATGAAGCTGTCGCCGAGCGTGCGGATCTCCACCCCGTCGCGGTGGAAGCGGCGCAAGGGAGACATGAACTCCCAGAACCCCTCGACGAGCGTCGCCTCCTCGGGAGGGGAGGGCTGCTCCCACGGCTCGCCCACGACGTCGGGCAGCGGCACGTCGGCCGTGCGGATCTTCAAGGCGGTCGCCCGGCCCACCTCCACGTCGCCGTGCAGCAAGAGCGCCTCCACCACCTGGATCCTGCGGCCGTTGCGCAGGACCCGGGTCTCGACCCGCAGCGGGTCCAGCGGCACGGGCCGGAAGAGATCGATGGTGAAGCGAGCAATCTGCATCGGCACTCCCGTCTCCACCCGCTCGATGGCGCGGCCGAGGAGCCCGGACGGGGGGCTGCCGTGCTGCGCGTCATCGGACCAGCCTCCCCGCGTCAGGTCGGTGGGAGCGAACAGATCGCCGTCGGGAAGGAAGAGCGCCTCGGCCACGGCGGAGATCCTACGACGCTGCGCCGCCGTCGTATCTTCCGCGGGTTTCGCCTCGGGTGCGCCGGTCGACCCACTCGGTCACGGCGGCGACGAACCCGTCGATCTCGGCGTCGGTGACCGCCACGGAGAGGGCGATGTAGCCGCGGCGCGCGAAGTAGTAGCCGGCGTCGAGCATGTCGAGGAAGAGCAGCTCTTTCCAGCGCTCATCGGCCGCGGCGAGATCGGCCAGCGACGTCACCGGGCCCGGCACGGCGTGGATGTTGAGGAGCGATCCCCAGCCCGTAACGGACATCGGCACCCGCCCTGCGGCGAAGGCGTCCGCCAGGGCCTCGCGCAGCCGGTCGCCGCGGCCATTCACCTCGGCAAGGAGGTCGTCGGTGAGGACCTCCTCGAGCGCGGCGACCCCGGCGGCCATCGACAGCACGTTGTTGTTGAAGGTGCCGCCGTGGGTGAGTCCCCCAGACGCGGGGGCGAACACCCCCATGAGATCCCGCCGCCCTCCGAACGCGCCGAACGTGACGCCCCCGGCGAGATACTTGCCGACGGTCGTCATGTCCGGCCTGATCCCGAGGAGCTGCTGCGCCCCGCCGCGGGACAAACGAGACGTCATCACCTCGTCGAAGATCAACACGGAGTCGGCGTCGTCGCACATCCGGCGCAGCTCGGTGAGGAATTCGGGAGTCGCCGGGATGCAACCGCTGGCTCCGAGCATCGGCTCGACCAGCACGGCGGCGATCTCCGACCCGTGCTCGGCGAAGGCCTGCTGCGCCGAGCCGATGTCGTTGAAGGCGATCCTGACCCAATCGTGCGGCACCGTCAGCGGACGCCCCGTCGGTCCGAAGTACAAGACGCCGCCGTGGTAGCCGCCGTCGCAGACGACGATCTTGGACCGGCCGGTTGCATAGATCGCCGTGGCGATCGCCATCAGGTTCGCCTCGGTGCCCGAATTGGTGAAACGCACCTGGTCGACGGACGGGAAGCGGGAGACGATCAGCTCGGCCAGGCGAGCTTCCCGGGGATGGACGCCGCCGAGCGCCCAGCCCTCGCCCAGCGCCGCGATGATCGACTTCTCGACGGGAGACGGGTCGTGACCGAGCAACCCCGCCGAGTAGTTGCCGAGGAGGTCGAGATAGCGGTGGCCGTCGACGTCGGTGAGGTACGCACCGGTCGCCGAGGCGATGCGAAACGGGAACGGTGCGAAGTCCAATACCGAGCGCGTGTTCCCGCCCGGCAAGACCGTCGCCGCGTCTGCCGCCAGCTTTGCGCTGATCGGCCGCCGCTCCTCGTAGCGCCGCCGTGCGGCCGCGATGGCACCATCGAGATCCATACCGGAAACGCTACCCAACCGCAGCCGATTTCTCGACCACCCGACTAGCGTCGGCAGGCAACAGGAGGTGCACTGGTGGAAGCTCGGCTCGATCGTCGTCTGTTCCTGGGCACACTGACCCGCGGCACTGCGGCCGTGGCGATCCTCGGCGTAGCCGCGTGCAGCAACGGTGACGACACCGCCGATGTGTTCCCGCCGAGGTCGCCAGACACCACCGGAACCGAAAGCGGAGGCCCCGAGGACACCCCGGAGCCCACGGTGGCGCCTACTGCGACGACCGCTCCGGAGGCACCCGAAACGACCGCGCTTGACGTCGCCGCGGTGACCGTGCGGCGTGTCTCCCTGGGCTTCGTGTCCGCATACGTGCTCGCCCGGGATGGTGAAGCCGTGGTCGTCGACACCGGCGTCTCCGGCAGCGCAGGCCAGATCGAGGCCGGTCTCACGGCGCTCGGACTCGGATGGGCGAACGTGGGCCACGTGGTCCTGACCCACCTTCATGGCGACCACATCGGCAGCATCACCGACGTGCTCGCCGCCGCACCCGACGCGACCGGATACGCAGGCGCCGCGGACATCCCGAGCATCCCGACACCCCGGCCCCTCACGGCGGTGGGCGACGGCGATCGGGTCTTCGACCTGGACATCATCGAGACTCCCGGCCACACCCCGGGGCACATCAGCGTGTACGACGGGGCCGGCGGCATCCTCGTCGTGGGAGATGCGATGAACGGCGCCGATGCTGTGGGAGGCCAGGCCGGCACGATCGCCGGGGCCAATCCCAGGTTCACCTCGGACATCCCGACGGCCGACGACAGCATCCGCAAGCTGGCGCGGCTCGGCCTCGTCAACAGCATCTACTTCGGTCACGGCGAGCCGATCATCGGCGCTGCGGGCGATCAGCTGGTGGAGTTCGCCGCCAGCATCTGAGCCGGTCTCGGCGGCGTCACCGGTCACCCGCCGGCATCAGGCCGCCGATGGGCATCAGGCCGCGGCCACCATTGCGGCGACGTCAAAGCCGAACCCGGTCTCGCGCTCCGAGACCTCCCAGAGCGTCGTCGCCGCACGAGCGCTCCGGCCGCGAAGAAAGGGCCGGCGTACCGGTACCCCGGCGTTCACCCAGCGCGGGGCGTAGAGCTCGCCGCCGTGCGCGTCCGGATCCGTCGCCGCCCGGAGCTGGGGAAGCGCCCCCCGAGCCGGCGACATCCCGAAGCGGCCGACGGCGCCGTGGAAGAACTCCTGGCTGCGCCCGCCGCCGCTCTCCCGAGCGCTCGTCGCCTGGAGCCCGGTGTTCGCGAACCCGGGATGGGCGACGAAGCTGCGCACCCGCGCTCCGGCCGCCTCGAGCCTGCGGTGCAACTCGACCGCAAACTGGTGATTGGCGAGCTTCGACTGCCCGTACGCCCGCCACGGCTCGTAGGCGCCGCGCAGGTGCGGATTGCCCGGATCCACGGTGCGGCCGAAGTGGCGCGCCGTACTGGTGACGGTGACGACCCTTCCGGCCGGGGCGGCGAGCAGGCTCGGCATGAGGAGTCCGGTGAGCACGAAGTGACCGAGATGATTGGTGCCGAACTGCATCTCGAAGCCGTCGGCGGACTCCCGCTCGGGGAGGGCCATCACACCGGCGTTGTTCACCAGGATGTCGACGATCGGATGGTCGGCAGCGATCTTCCGGCCCGCCTCGCGCACCGACTCGAGGGACGCCAGGTCGAGCGGCACCACGGCGAGGGAGGCGTCGGCGACCTCGCTCAAGATGTCGTCGCGGGCGGCCGCGGCCTTGTCCAGGTTGCGGGCGGCCATCACCACGTGCGCTCCCTTGCGCGCCAGCTCCCGGGCGGTCTCCAAGCCCAAGCCGCCGTTGGCGCCCGTGACGACGGCGACCTTGCCGGTCTGATCAGGGATGTCGGAAGCGGTCCACGCCATGCCAAGTCTCCTCCGTGCGCACGCTCGGCAACGAGCGGAGCTCGAGCCATTCTGGCCGCTGGAGCGGACAACGGGATCAGAGCGGCTTGTGCAACATCGACCAGGTCCGTACGACGCGAAACCCCACGCTCTCGTACAGAGCGAGCGCCCCATGGCGATTCTCCATGAGCACCCCCAGCGCCGCTTCCTCCATGCCTCGCTCGGCCAGAGCGTGGAGGCTCTGGACCAGCAACGCACGGGCGAGCCCCCGGCGGCGGTAGGGCCGGCGCACACTGATGAACTCCGCGTACCCACGCTTGCGGCCGAAAGCTCGGTTCTCGTCCTCGTTGATGAAGCTCCGAACCTGGCCGGCGACCTCGTCGCCATCCCACGCGATCCTCCACAACGAGGGGTCCGTCCACGGCCGCTCCCGGAACAGGCGATACTCGTTCTCCGTGGGTTGCGCAGCGGCGAGGTGATCTCGAAACGCCTCTGCGTCGGCCTCCCACACCTTGCGCAGCTCGTCCTCGCGGGGTGGACGGACGTCGAAGCCGTCCGGAAGCGGCGCG
>JBFFFX010000095.1:0-8618 GCA_041557775.1 Acidimicrobiia bacterium
ACCAGCCGATCCTCCGCGTCGTACGACCGCGCTTCGAGCGCCGCCGCCACGTCCAGGATGCGGAGCCACAGTGTGTCGGAGATCCGCCGGCGGATGCGGCGCCGGTTGCTCGCTTCCCAGACCAGTGGCTCGTCGACGGGGGCGTTCCACCAGTTGACGTTGGGGAACAGATCGACGTGCGTCAAGAAGTGCCACAGTGCACGACGACCGTCCTCGTCGGCACTGATCACCTCGATGATGCTGATCGCGCCTTCGGCCATGAAGTCGTCCCACTTCTCCTTCTGGCGATACATGACGTAGCCGATGTCCTCGCCGTTGCGGCGGGCGATGGCATAGCGCCGCGCCGAGGCGCCCTCGCGCCAGTGCTCGGGGTCGTAGAAACGGCGGTGCTCCCACCACGCCGCGGTGCGCGACAGCATCCCGGCCTGCGTGCAGTGGGCGGCGTACACGCCGGGGATGATGGTTGCGGCCTCGCCGCCTTCGACCATGTCGACGCGCACCTCGGGCGGCCCCGGGGGCAGGGTCACGTGGCGTGCGTCGATGTCGAGCTCGTGGCTGTCCGCGGCGAGACCGAATCCGAACCGGCCGTAGATCGCCGTCTCCGAAGCCCACAGCCCGGCGAGGGGATCCCCGCGGCGGTGCGCGGTCTCCAGGTGGAGCCGCATCATCTCGCGCAGGATGCCGCGGCGGCGATGCGTGGGCCGGACGGTCACGACCGTAGTCCCCGCCATCGGGAGGGCAACGCCGCCGGGAACGGTGAGGTGGAAGTCGAACTCCCCCAGCGTGCCGACGATCTCGCCGCGGTCGAATGCAGCCACCGTTCTCCCGAGCGGCAGGTTCGTGTAGAAACGGTCGTGGCCTTCCTCGAGGGAGTCGCCACCGAAGCCGCGGGCGATCGCATTCCTGAAGTCCTGCGTCTCGTCGTCGGTGATCGGCCGGATGTCGTAGTCCATGTGCGCAAACTACCCGCCGGTTCACCGGAGGCCTCCGATCGCGCCTAGGTTGTGCGCCGCCGACCACCACGAGGGAGCACCGTGAGCAACGTCCGCATTGCCGTCCAGATCCACCCCCAGCACGCCGGCTACGCCGACATCCGGCGGGCCGTGATGCAGAGTGAAGAGATGGGGGTCGACATCATCTACAACTGGGACCACTTCTACCCCCTGTACGGCGACCCCGACGGCGCACACTTCGAGTGCTGGACGATGCTCGCGGCCTGGGCGGAACAGACCGAGCGCGTCGAGTTCGGCGCCTTGGTCACGTGCAACTCCTATCGCAACCCGCACCTGCTCGCCGACATGGCGCGCACCGTCGACCACATCTCGGGCGGACGATTGATCCTCGGCATCGGCTCGGGGTGGTTCGAGCGCGACTACGAGGAGTACGGGTACGAGTTCGGGCCCAGCCCCGGCTGGCGGCTCGACAACCTCGCCGAGGCCCTCCCCCAGATCGTCGACCGCTGGAGCAAGCTGAACCCGGCCCCCACCCGCGACATCCCGATCCTCATCGGTGGCGGCGGCAAGCGGAAGACGCTGAAGATGACCGCCGAGTACGCCTCGATCTGGCACCACTTCGGCGACCCGGAGAACATGAAGGAGAAGTCGGACGTGCTCGACGCCTGGTGTGCCGAGGTCGGTCGCGACCCCGCGGAGATCGAGCGTGCCGTCGGCATCGACTACCCCAAGGTGGACGACGTCGAGGCGACGGCCCGGGCGTACTACGACCTCGGGTTCCGCCAGTTCACGTTCGGGGTCAACGGGCCCGACTACGACCTGTCGTTCCTCGAGCCTTGGCTGGCCCTGCGCGAGCAGCTCGGCTGATGGGCCCCCAGTTCACCGACGTGCGGGCCGCAGCCGCGCGGATCGGCCCGCACGTGCACCGCACGCCGGTGGTCCGGTCGCGGCTGCTCGATGCCTGGCTCGGCGCCGAGGTGCACCTGAAGGCCGAGAACCTCCAGCGCATCGGCGCGTTCAAGATGCGCGGTGCGATGAACGCCGTCCTCCAGCTCGATGATGCCGAAGCGGCGGCGGGGGTCGTCGCCCATTCCTCGGGCAACCACGCCCAGGCCCTCGCCATGGCGGCGCGGATCCGGGGCATCCCGGCCACGATCGTGATGCCCTCCAACGCACCCGCGGTCAAGATGGCCGCAGTCGCCGGCTACGGAGCCACCATCGTGGAATGTGAGCCGACCCAGGTCGGCCGGGAGTCCGCCGTGGCGGAGATCGTCGCCACGCAAGGCGCCACCGAGGTGCACCCGTACGACGACGACCGCATCATCGCCGGAGCGGGAACCGCGGCGCTCGAGCTGATGGAGGACGTGCCGGGCCTCGACGCCGTCGTGGCCCCGGTCGGGGGCGGTGGGCTGTTGTCGGGCACGTCGCTCGCCGTTCACGGTGTCGACCCGGCGGTGAGGGTGATCGGCGCCGAGCCCCTGGGCGCCGACGATGCCGCCCGCTCACTCGAAGCGGGCCGGGCGCTCCCCCAACCCGATCCGCAGACGATCGCCGATGGGCTCCGCACCGGGTTGAGCGACCGCACGTTCGCAATCATCTCGGCCCACGTCGAGCAGATCGCCACCGTGACCGAGGAGGAGATCGTCGCGGCGATGCGCTTCGTGTGGACCCGGGTGAAGCTGGTCATCGAGCCCAGCGGCGCCGTCGCGGTCGCCGCCGCCCGCAAGCTGGATTGGCCCGAGGACACGAGCGTCGGGATCATCCTCAGCGGCGGCAACATCGACCTCGACGCTCTGCCCTGGTGAGCGGCCGGGGCACACGAGCGGCGGGCGCCGGCGCGCCGGGTCAGCCGCGGCGGTAGCCGGCGAGGTAGGCGGGAAGCTCGATGCCCTCTCCGAGCTGCGGGTCGGGCACGGGCTCACCGGATTCGAGCCGCAGCGGGATCACCCCCGCCCACAGCGGCAGGCCGTAGTCCTCGTCATCGTCTCCGGGGGGCCCGGTGCGCACCTTGGCGGAGGCCTCGTTGAGGGGAATCGCGGCGACGAGCGTGCCCTTCACCTCCTTGGGCGTCGGGAGCCGGCAGTCGGTCCAGCGGCCGGGGGTGACGTGCTCCGTCAACACCTCGAACGCGCGCCACTTCTCGTCGGGGTCGTCGACGATGCGAGGCGAGCCCAAGATGACCACGGAGCGGTAGTTGATCGAGCTGTGGAACGGGGCCCGGGCGAGCACGATGCCGTCGGTCAGCGTCACCGTCACACACACCTCGTCGCCGGAGCGCATCGACCGCAACAGCCGGCTCGCCGGTGAGCCATGGAGGTACAGCGTCGCACCGTCCCGGGCATGGAGCATCGGGATCACCACCGGCACGCCCTCGTCGGTGATCCCGACGTGGCAGACCAAGGCCTCGTCGAGGATCGCATGGATCACGTCGCGGTCGTAGACACCGCGTTCGTCTTTGCGGCGGACTCTCGTCCGCTCGGATGCAGGCTCGCTCATGACGCGGAGCGTAGGGCGGGCATGCGGGCCTTGCGGATCACGTCGGTCGGTCGCGGCGCGGCGACTGCGGGCGTCGCCGATCGTTCAAGCGCCGATCGCGGGCGCCGAGACCGTCGAAGAACGTTCCCAGCATGCGGCTTCCCCACGGCTCGCCGCGAACGTGGTTGACCAGCACGGTCTTCACAGGTCCGTCGTCTGCCCGATGGCGCGCTCAATGAACGGGGCCCTGTCGCGCCGCCGGCGCCGCTGCGGCTAGCTGTCGGTCGCGAACTCCATGCGCATCGTCAGCCGCTTGCCCATCTCGCGCACCGCGACGAAGCCGCGGGCGGCGTAGGCGTTGCGGTCGCCCATGTAGTCGTCGCCCTCGACGAAGGGATAGGCCTCCAGCGCGGCGGCGCCCGCAGTACGGGCATGCTCGATCGCAGCCGCCAGCAGCGCCTCGGCGACACCGGAGCCACGGGCGTCGCGGTGGATGAAGAAGCACGTGATCGCAAACACGCCGGGCTCGTCCGGCTCGACCGGCCGGTAGCGAGGCGAGCGCATGATCAGTCCGTAGTCGTGACGAGGGGCGACCGCCACCCAACCGACCGGCACGTCGCCGACGTAGGCGAGCAGACCGGGCACGTCTCCCGCGGCCACGATCGTCTGCAGGTTCGCTTTGTTCTGCGCAGCGTCGCCCGTGCGCTTCCGCCAGTACATGCACCAGCAACTCGCCGCGATCGAGCTGCCGCCGCGAGGGCCCTTGCGCTCGAAGAGGCCGGCGAGATCCTCCCAGCGGTCGGGCGTGACCGGCAGGACCGTCACCACGTTCATGCGACGCCCCTCTCCCACACTTCGACCAGCTCGCGGTAGGCCGGGTTCCCCTCCACCAGGTCCGTGTGGGTGCCGTCCGCGATGATCGTGCCGGCGTCGACCATCACCACCCGGTCGGCCCGCTCGGCGCTGCGCAGCCGGTGGGCGATGACGACGGCGGTCCGCCCGGCCAGCAACACGCGCAGCGCTCCCTCGACCTGCACCTCGGTCTCCGGATCGAGGTTCGAGGTCGCCTCGTCGAGGACGACGACCGCCGGATCGGCGAGGAACGCCCGCGCCAGAGCCACGAGCTGGCGCTCCCCGGCGGAGAAGCGGCTCCCCCGCTCTCGCACCTCGGTGTCGAGCCCGTCCGGCAACGCACGAACCCAGTCGTCGACGCCCATCGCCCGACAGACGTCCCAGATCGCCTGGTCCTCGGCATCCGGCCGGGCGTACCGCATGTTGTCCCGCAGCGTGCCGTCGAAGAGGAAGCCGTCCTGCGGAATCAGGGAGATCGCCTGGGCTCGGGAGTCGAAGCTGAGATCGCGCAGATCGTGTCCGTCGACCTGCACGCTGCCCCGGTTCGGGTCGTAGAACCGCATCAGGAGCTTCGCCACCGTCGACTTGCCGGCCCCGGTCTCGCCGACGATCGCCAGACGCTGACCGGGAGGAACGGTGAGCGAGAAGTCTTCCAGCACCGGGGAGTCGAGGTAGCCGAAGGAAACCCCGTCCATCGCCAGCTCGCCGCGCACCGGTGCGGGCAGCTCCTCGGGTTCGGGACGCTCCTGCACCTTGGGGGCCACGTCGAGCAGCTCGAACAGCTTGGCGAGGGCGGCGAGCGACGCCTGGAACAGGTTGTAGACGTTGGCGAGGTTGACGATCGGCTCGAAGAACCAGTTGAGGTACAGCAAGAACGCGATCAGCGCACCGAAGGTGAGGTCCCCGGAGATGACCCGCGCCCCGCCGAGATAGAGCACGACCCCGATCCCGACCGTGCGCAGGAAATTGATCGTCGGGAAGTACCACGAGATCGCCCGCGCCGCAGCCATGTTGGCCTCGAAGAAGCGCTCGTTGGTGCGGCTGAAGTTCGACGCCTGGGCTCGCTCCTGGGTGAAGGCCTGCACCACCCGCACGCCGGTGATGCCCTCCTGCAAGCTGGCGAGCACTCGCCCGATGCTCTCCCGCACCTGCTGGTACGCCTTGGAGACGTATTTCTGGAAGACGATCGAGATCATCACGAGCACGGCGATCACGGCGAACACGGCGAGGGCGAGCTGAGCGTCGAGCAGCATCATGGCGATGGCGACGCCCAGCGTGGTCAGCAGGTTGGTGAGCGCCAGGACCGCTCCCTGGTTGACGAACTCCGTGATCGACTCGATGTCCGACGTCATGCGGCTCACCAGGACGCCGGTCTTGGCGTTGTCGTAGAACGGCATGTCCAGCTTCGTCATGTGATTGAACGTGAGCGACCGCAGCCGGAGCAGGAACCGCTCGCCGACCACGGAGACGGCGTATTGCGACACGCGTTGCGCCCAGTACTGGACGACGAGCAGACCGAGGTAGACGAGGGCTGCCACGGTGATGGCGCCCTTGTCCCGTGCCGCAATGCCGTCGTCGACGCCACTGCCGACCACGATGGGCCCCAGCAGCCTGGCGACGGTGGCGACGACGGTGACGGTGAACGCCCACAGCGCCGGCCACTTGAGGTGGGCGCCGAGCCGCGCCGCCCGCGCCATCAGCCGCCGCGGATTCTCGATGTGATAGTCGCCGCCGTAGCGCATGTACCTCACGAGGGCACCTCGGTCGCCGTGACGGGCCGCTCCCCGGTCTCCCCCTCGGCGCGGGCCAGCACCTCGGCGTAGCGCGGCACTTGGGCCATCAGCTCGAGGTGCGGGCCCATCGCGACGACCCTGCCCTCGTCGAGGAACACGACCTGATCAACGAGCGCCAGGGTCGACGTGCGGTGGGCGACGATGACCGTGGTCCGCCCGGCCATCACCTGGCGGAGGGCCTCCTGGATCTCGGCCTCGACGATGGCATCGACCGACGATGTGGCGTCGTCGAGGATGAGGATGCGCGGGTCGCGCAGTACGGCGCGGGCGAGGGCGACCCGCTGGCGCTGACCGCCCGAGAGACTATGGCCTCGTTCCCCGACGACGGTCTCGTAGCCGTCGGGGAGCTCGCAGATGAAGTCGTGTGCGCGGGCCAGTCGCGCCGCCGCCCGCACCTGCTCGTCGGTGGCGTCCGGGGCGCCGAGGGCGATGTTGTCGCGCACCGACGCCGAGAAGAGGAACGTCTCCTGGAACACGACGGCGACTTCGTTGCGCAGCTCGTCGAGTGGGATCCTCCGAATGTCCACCCCGTCGATCCGCACCTCCCCCGTCGCCGCGTCGAGGAAGCGCGGGATCAGGTACGCCAGCGTCGTCTTGCCGGCACCGGTCGACCCGACGAGCGCCACCGACGTTCCGCCGGGGATCGTCAGATCGACACCGTCGAGGACCGCGGCGCCGTCCGGGTAGGCGAAGTCGACCCCGCCGAAGGCGATCTCGCCCGGGCCGACCTCCAGATGCTGCGGATCTGCCGGGTCGGCGGGATCGGGTTCGGTGCCGAGGAGGTCCCGGACCCGCGTCGCCGCCGCGGCGGCGCGCGGCAGGTTGGCGAAGAACCAACCGGTCATCCGCGTGGGCAGGATCATCACGACGAGGTACTGGGTGAAAGCGACGAACTCGCCGAGCGTGATCGCACCGTCCACGACCCGGAAGCCCCCGATCCAGAGCACGGCGACGGTCCCGACGGACGGTATGAGCTCGAAGAGGGGGCCGAAGTTGGCCGAGTGGCGGGCGAGGCTGACGGTGCGGCCGTAGATGCGATCGGCCGTTGCGTCGAGGCGGCGTTGCTCTTGCCGCTCCTGGCCGTATGCCTTGACCACCTGGATGCCGCCGACCGCCTCCTCGACCACCTGGCTGAGATCGGCAAGCCGCTCCTGGATCTCGAACGACAGGCCGATGGACCGCTTGGCATAGGCATTGGCCGAGAAGAACAACGCCGGGATGGTGAGCGCGGCCACGCCGCCGAGGACGGGATCGATGACGATCAGCACCGTGATCACGGCGACGAACATTCCGAGGTTCGCCACCGTGATCGGCAGCATGGCGAAGATGAGGCGCACCTGGGACAGGTCCGACGACGCCCGCGACATGAGCTGTCCCGTGGGCGTCTCGTCGTGGAAGTTGAAGCCGAGTCGCTGCATGTGGGCGAACATCCGGTTGCGCAGGTCCGCCTCGGCTCGATAGGAGAGCCGGAAGCCGAAGTAGCGACGAGTGCCGACGCCGATCGCTTGCAGCAGACCGGCCCCGATCAGCACGGCAACGAGCGGCAGGAGGAGGCCGCGATCCCCCGAGACAATCGAGCGGTCGATGACCTGCTGCATGAGGTAGGGAATGGCGACGACCAGCGCCATCCACAGCAAGGCACCCGCGATCGACCGCACCGAATCGCGCCGCTGTTGGAGCAGTGTCCGCCCGAGCAGCCCCAGCCCGGACTGGACCTCGGGGCTCCGGATTCCCGACCGAGTGCGTACCGACATCGCAGTGACAGTACTCAGCCCCGAACCTCGGGCCGGCCGTACGAGAGCAGAGAGCGCGGCACCGCCCCGCCTCGCTCTAGCCTCAGCGCATGCGCCGCCTGCCAATCGTGCTCGCCGCCACCTGGCTCCTCGTGCTCGCCGGGTGCAGCGCACGTGACGCCGAGGCCGCCACCCGCGGCGATCCTGCGGCAGTCACGACGGCGGCGCCACTGCTTCCCCCCGGCGACGCCGTCGCCTCCGCGACCACCTCGACGGCGCCCCCAACCACCACGACCACGACGACGACAGCTCCCCCGACCGCCACGACCACAACCACCACCACAACCACCATGGCTCCGGTCGTCGGAGTTCCCCACGGCGAAGTCGAAGGCCTCACCATGTTCCGCGGCAATCCTTCGCGGACCTACTACGGCAGCGGTGCCGTCCCCGACGCGATGACCGTGCGCTGGCGCTTCCCGGAGTCGCCGATGTGCGGCAACTCGCCCGTCGGCGGCGAGCCCAAGCAATGGTGCGGCACCGGGTGGACCGGCCAGCCTGTCGTCTGGGAACGCCCGGATGGGGTGACCGAGGTCATCTTCGGGGCGTACGACAAGCGGATCCACTTCGTCGACGCGGCGAGCGGAGACCGGACGCGGCCCGCCTTCTCGATGGGCGACATCATCAAAGGTTCGGTCACGCTCGATCCGGACGGATACCCGCTGCTCTTCGCCGGCTCCCGCCATCCCCGCTTTCGCGTCATCGCCCTCGACCGCGAAGTGCCGACCGAGCTGTGGAGTCTCGATGCCGCCTCC
>JBFFFX010000096.1:0-8614 GCA_041557775.1 Acidimicrobiia bacterium
GAGGAAGTCGTCCTCGGCCTTCATCTGGCTCCACACCATCAGGGCGATGACCGGGCCGACCGCCCAGCTGACGCCGGCGATGATCCAGTCGATGCCGTCGCGCAGCTCCGACCGCACGAGGGCGAACTTCTTCGCCTCTTGAGCGAGCTTCACCGCGTAGGCGTCGGCGCCCACGCGCGTGGCCCGGTACCGGCCCCGGCCGGCGGCGACGAAGCTACCCGAGAGGCACTCGTCCCCGGGATTCTTGTGCACCGTGTCGGCCTCGCCGGTCAGCAGGGACTCGTCGATCTCGAGCCCGGCCGACTCGAGCACGTCCCCGTCGACGGCCAGCTGGTCGCCGGGACGCAGCTCGATCACGTCGTCGGTGACGAGGTTCTCGACGGCGATCTCGGCGAGCTTTCCGGACCGCAACACCTGTACCCGGGGTGTCGTGAGCAGCTCCAGTTCGTCGAGTGTTCGCTTGGCACGCAGCTCCTGGATGATGCCGATGGCGGCGTTCGTCACGAGCACGATGCCGAAGAGGGCGTCCCTGGGCTCGCGCACCGCGGCGAGGATGAGCACCAGCAGCACGGCGAGCAGGATGTTGAACCGCGTCACCAGGTTGGCGCGGACGATGTCCGCGGCGGTCCTGCTTGGGCCTTCCGGCACCACGTTCACGTGGCCGGCTTCGGTGCGCTGCCGGACTTCAGCCGCGTTCAGGCCCGAGGCGGACAGGGCAATGTCCGAATCGACGACGGCCATACCGCGAGCCTACCGGCATGAGCGGCACCGGTCGTCGGCGAACGCCTGACGAAGGCCGCCAGCGGTACGCTGGGAGCGTGACGAGTGTGCCCTACATCGATGCGGACGCCGTGCACGGCGCGCTGGAGTGGACCGGAACGGTCGCCGCGTTGCGCAAGGCGCACGGAGGGGATCGGCCGCAGACGGGCCGGCTGCTGCTCACCGAGACCGATGACGCCTTGCTGGTCTTGCCGGCGTGGCGGCGCGGGTCGCTGCTCGGGGTGAAGCTGGCGACGGTCTTCCCGGGCAACCTCGGGAGCGGGGTGCCGTCGGTCCAGGCGGCCTATGTCGTCTTCGATGGTCGCGATGGACGCCACGTCGCCACCGTCGACGGGACGGCACTCACCTATCGCAAGACGGCGTCCGACTCGGCGCTCGCCGCGGACATCCTCGCCCGGCACGACTCCCGCGTCCTGCTGATGGTTGGCGCCGGTGGCCTGGCGCCGTACCTCATCGACGCCCATCGTGCCGTGCGGCCGTCGCTGGAGCGAGTGCTCGTCTGGAATCGCACCCCGGCCCGTGCCCACGAGCTCGCCGCATCGCTCGTTGGTTGCGATGCGGCCGCCGTCGATGACCTCGAAGCCGCCGTGCGCGGCGCCGACGTGATCTCGTGCGCGACGATGTCGACCGAGCCGCTCGTCCGCGGAGCGTGGCTACAAGACGGAAGCCACGTCGACCTCGTCGGGGCCTACCAACCCCACATGCGCGAAGCGGACGCCGAGGCGATCGCCCGGGCCAAGGTGTTCATCGACAACCCGGAGACGACCGTCGAGGAATCGGGCGATCTCGTGATTCCGATCGCCGAGGGCGTCATCGGACCGGAGCATGTGCAGGGTGATCTCTTCGACCTCTGTTCCGGTCGCGTATCGGGACGGAGCGCACCCGGGGACATCACGCTCTTCGAGAACGGCGGGGGCGCGCACCTCGATCTGATGGTGGCGAGCTACCTGCTGGAACGGCTCAGCTGATCCCGAGCGCGCGCAGCGCCGTGACGACCTCGCCGGTGATCGCCGTGGGGGACCGTTCGCCGGTGGCGACGACGATCTGAGCCAGTGCGGCGAAGTGGTCGCGCCGGGCAGTGAGCAACGCATCGAGATCCGCCGCGTCGAGCGGCCTGCGGTGCTCTTGTCGCTGCACGCGGGCGACGAGATGAGAGGTCGCCGCGGTCAGCCAGACGCACGTGGCGAGCCGGGACAGCGCCGATCGTGCGTCCACATCGTCGACTGCGCTGGCGGGGACCGCAATGATGGCCGGCTCGGGATGATCGAGCATCGCCAGGGTGGCGTCTCGCTCGACGCGGTGCAGCTCGGCGACACCACCCGTCGCGGCGATCTGTCGGCCGGTGACACCGTGGACCTCCTCGATCCACTCGTCCGAGTCGAGGAGGGGCCGGGTGAGGTGGGCGCTCAGGAGGCGGCCGATCGTCGTCTTGCCCGCCCCGGTCAGGCCGAGCAGGGCGAGGTGGCGTGGCGGCGCCGGCCGAGTGGTGTCCATGCGGGAGATTCTGGCGGAGATGTGCCGGTAGGCCCATGTCGTAATCGTCTGCGATGAACTACACTGATGTCATTCGACCAGGAGCACGGATGGCACTGCTCATCGAACAGGAAGTGGCACCCGCCTCGGCGGCGGTCGGCGCCGCCATGGCCGCATATGCCCGGAGGGGCGAGCCGGTCGTCCAGTCCTGGCTCGCCGAGATGGCCGAGGCGCCCGTCACCGACGAGCTGGGCTTCCTGCGCTGCGTCGTGGCCATCGATCGCCGGGTCGTCGAGATCGTCGTGACGCCGACGGCCGCGCTCGCCGGGCTGAGCTTCGCCGTGTGGCGGCTGGCCGGCAGCGGCTGGCAGGTCGTCGTGCTCTCGCCGGCCAACCGGATGGGCGAGGCCCACGCCGCACTGCGCGGAACTCCCTGCACCATCCAACCGTGGTGGACGGACGACGGCATCGTCTCGTTCGGCCGGGTCGAAGCGGTCTGAGCGGGACGGCCCCTGGTGCGTTGCGGTCGGCGCATCCCGTAGGCTGAGCCCCCATGCCGGCGCCGTTGCTCACCCAGACTGTCATCGCCTGTATCTGGGACTTCGATCGCACGCTCATTCCGGGGAACATGCAGGCTGCGCTGTTTGCCGCCTACGGGGTCGACGCCGACGAGTTCTGGGAGGAGGTCGCCGGCCTCGTCGACTACCACGCGATGCGGGGCGAGACCGTCTCCCCGGATGCGGCGTATCTCATCCACCTGCTCACCTATGTGCGAGAGGGCCGCCTCGAGGGGCTGACCAACCAGCGCCTTCGGGAACTCGGCGCCGCACTCACTCCCATGCCCGGGATGCCGGAATTCCTGACCGCCAGCCGGCAGCACGTCGCCGAGATTCCCGAGCTGGCGCGGGAGGGCATCGCCGTCGAGCACTACGTCGTGTCGTCGGGGATCCGGCCCATGATCGAGGGAAGCGTGTTCGCTCCGTTTGTCGACGGCATCTGGGCCAACACGTTCATCGAGGAGCCGGCCCCATCGGGCTACCTCGATCAGTTGCCGATCGCTTCGAGCCAGTCGCACATCACCCACGTGGGCTACTCGATCGACCACACGTCGAAGACCCGCGTCGTGTTCGAGATCAACAAGGGGGTCAACCGCGACCCGGCGATCGACGTCCACGCACCCCTTGCGGAGGATCGGCGCAGGGTGCCTTTGCGCAACATGATCTACATCGCCGACGGTCCGAGCGACGTCCCGGTCTTCTCGGTGCTCAACACGAACGGCGGCAAGACGCTCGGCGTCTACACCCGCGAACCGGAGAACAACGAGGAGTCGGTGCGTACGCTGCTCGAGCAGGGCCGCGTCCACGCCGTCGCCCCCGCCGACTACCGGCCAGGGGAGCCGGCGGCGGAGTGGCTACTCGATGCCATCGAGCAGATCGGCTACGAGATCACCGAGACGAGGCGCCAGGCCTACGCCGGCGGCCCGGAGCGGCCGCTCGACTGAACCTGTGGTCGCCACGTCTACGCTGGCCGTTCTCACCACCATCGAGGAGCGGCACATGGCCATCGAACGAGTCGGGATCATCGGCGGCGGACAGATGGGCGGGGGGATCGCCGAAGTCTGCGCCAAGGCGGGGATCGACGTCGTCGTCCACGAGGTCGACCCGGACGCCGCGGCGGCATCGGAGGCCCGGATCAACAAGTCGCTGGCTCGAGCCGTCGAGCGGGGCAAGATCGACGAGGCCGGGAGAGACGCCGCTCTGGCGCAGCTCCGTTTCGGGACCGATCTCGCCGCGATGGCGGACCGGGAACTCGTCGTCGAGGCCGTCGTCGAGAACGAGGACTTGAAGAAGGCCATCTTCTCCGAGTTGGACGGGATCGTCGCCGCCGAGGATGCGATTCTCGCGTCGAACACCTCGTCGATTCCCATCGTGCGAATCGCTCAGGCGACGCAGCGGCCCGAGTCCGTCGTCGGCATGCACTTCTTCAATCCGGCGACGGTGATGCCTTTGGTCGAGATCGTTCGCAGCGTGGTCAGCGCCGACACGGCGGTCGAGCGCGCCGCCGCCTTCGCCGCCGACCAGCTCGGCAAGACGGTCGTGCACGCCAAGGATCGGGCGGGCTTCATCGTCAACATGCTGCTGTGCCCCTACATCATCGATGCGATCCGTATGTACGAGTCGGGCTTCGCCTCCAAGGAGGACATCGACGCGGGGATGGTCAACGGTGCCAACTACCCGATGGGTCCGCTGGCGCTCAGCGACTTGATCGGCAACGACACCATGCTGGCGGTGATGGAGTCGCTCTTCGAGGAGTTCCGTGAAGCACGCTACGCCCCGCCGCCGCTCCTGAAGCGGATGGTCGAAGCCGGGCTGCTCGGGCGAAAGACCGGCAAGGGGTTCTACGACTACTCGTAGTCGGTAGTCGGTAGCGTGTGGGCGGTCGGCCGATGCGGACTCGGGCGCCGCTACCCGATTCGCTCGGCGCCGTTGCCTTCGAGGACGCGCTGCAGCTGGTCCTTCTTGACCATCCCTTGTGTGCGCCACCGCTGGCCGACGCGGGGTTCCCGGGTCTCCCCGGCGTCGCCTGCCCTGCGCTGCTTCTTGTTGCGTTTCACCGGCGCTCTGCCGATGAGCACGAACGTGGGCGTCGACCGGACCTTGAACATCTGGGCGGCGCCGGCGACCTTGGTGACGTCGACCTTGACGATGTGGGCGCTGTCTCCGTACTCACGGGCCAGCTCGTTGACGATGCCGTCCATCACCTGGCACGGCCCGCAACCGACCTGGAAGAAGTCGAGCAGCACCGGCCGGCCCGATTCGATCATCGGCTCCAGCTCGGCCAACGAGTGGATCTTGACCGCTTTCTGCTTTCGGTTGAAGAGACTCATGTGCGATGTCCTCGGTCGGCCGAACGCCCCGGTTTACAACCCGGGGTGAAGCTCGATTATGCCCGACCGATCACCAGGCGCGGCCGCGCTCGAAGCGGATCCGGATGGCCACTGGGTACATCTCGCCGAATTGCTCGGGGGACCATCCATTGCGGGCCATCCGTTCGCGGTACTTGGCGACGTAGGCGGCGCTCTCGTGCGCCGGTGGCTCATCGGCGACGATGCGGGCGGTCCCTTCGATGGTCACGATGTCGCCCCCGAGACCGTTGCCGTCGAGATTGAGCGCCACGGCCGGGTTGGCTTCGATGTTGGTGACTCGGCTGGTGGTGGCCGAGTAGACGACGAACTCATCGCCGTCGACGAGGAACCACACCGGGGAGCTCTGCGGGCGTCCGTCCGGGCGAACGGTCGTCATCCAGATGATCAGTTCCGCGGCGAGGCGCTCCCGGGCACGAGGTCGATGGTCGAACACGGTCCGGAGCGTAGCCGCATGGGTAGCCTGCTGGGATGAGCCACGGCGTCGACATCGTCCCCGCCGAGGGGGATCTCGCTGAAGCGCTCGTCCGCGCCGCCCAGATTCCTTTCAGCTTCGAGACCGACGAGGCCGAGATGGAGCGAATCGTCTCCTCGTTGGAGCCTGGTCGGTTCTTCGTTCCCATGGACGGGGGCAAGGCCGTCGGCAGCGGCGGCTCCTGGCGATACGAGGTCACGGTGCCGGGCGGCGCTCGGCTGGAAACGGCTGGGATCACCTTTGTCACGGTGCTTCCGACGCATCGCCGCCGCGGCGTGCTGCGCAAGATGATGCGCCGCATCGTCGACGATGCCCACGAGCGCGGTGAGCCACTGGCTGCGCTGTGGGCCTCGGAAGCGACCATCTATGGCCGTTTCGGCTTTGGCCAAGCGGTCGAGATGGTGCATTGGGAGCTGGACAGCAGGCGGGCGGACTGGCGGTTGGAGCGACCGGTCGGCTCCCCGCAGCTGATCGACCATGAGGAGGCGCGCGTTGTGGTCCCGCCGCTCCACGACGCTGCCTGTGTCCGGCACGGGATGTTCGGTCGCTCCGACCACCTGTGGGACACCTGGTCGCTGGCCGACGAGAGCTGGATGCGCGACGGTCATTCGCCGCGCCGTATCGTCCTGTGGGTCGGGGACGACGGGCCCGAGGGCTATGCGTTCTTCCGCACCAAGCTGAGCGGCACCCCGTCGCAGGTGCGCGTCGAGGAGCTGCACGGGTTGACGCCGGCGGCGTACCGGGGCCTCGTCGGCTTCGCCGCCGACGTCGACCTCACCGAGCGGGTGCGATTCAGCACGCGGCCGGTGGACGAAACCATGCGGTGGATGCTGCGCGACAGCCGTGCGCTGAGCCGGGTCGAGGGTGAGTTCGTATGGTTCGCTTTGCTCGATCTTCCCCGAGCCCTCGCCGCCCGCAGCTACGGCGCCGACGGCGAGCTCGTGCTCGATGTCGGTGATCCCTTCTGTGCGTGGAACGAAGGGCGCTGGCTGCTTTCTGTCGACGAAGGAGCGGCAACCTGTGCCCGCACGAGTCGCGAGCCCGACGTGGCGCTCGATTCCTCCGATCTCGGGGCGCTCTACATGGGCGGACGGTCGGCCCCGACGCTGGCGGCGGCCGGACGCATCCGCGGCAGTGAGGAGGCCGTCGTGCGGCTCGAGCGGATGTTCCGCACGCTGGCGGCGCCGTCCAGCCCGGAGCACTTCTGAGCCGGCGGGCGTCGGCCCTACCCGGCCATCAGGCCGGTGACGGTCTGCTGATGGACCTTTGTGGCCGCCGACCGAGGGAGGGGTGCGCTCGTTGGTGGTGGTGAACGGTGATCGGTCGCCAGAAGTTCATCTACGACCTGTGGGGCGACACGGTCAACACGGCCAGCCGCATGGAGTCCTCCGGTGAGGCCGGCCGGATCCACTGCAGCGAGACCGTGCGTCTGCGCCTCGGCGGTCACTTCGAGTTCGAGCCCCGGCGCACCATTGCAGTGAAGGCAAGGGCGAGATGCCCACGTTCTTCCCGACCGGGATGCGCACCTGAGCGCGGAGACCGGATAGGTCCCGTACGCGTCATGTGCCTGTTCCTTTGCCCGCGTCGCGCCACGAGCTGCCGTTCACTCGGCACCGGCGGGCGCCCGGGCGAGTCGAGCGTCAGCAGTCGTCAGGGGTGGGAACAGGCTGATCTATGAGGCCTATGAGGCGCCGCCGCACCCTGCTAGACGTTGAGCAGCAGGGCGAGAACGCCGAAGCCGACGCAGTACCAGCCGAACGGCACGAGACCGGTGCGGCGGATGAGACTGAGCAATCCGGCGATGGCGAGGTAGCCCACGACGGCGGCGACGAACATTCCCACGAGCAACTCCAGGCCAATCGTGCCTCCGTCGTCCTGGACGAGATCGACGAAGTTGAGCAAGCCGGCTCCGGCGATGGCCGGGATGCCGAGCAGGAAGGCCAGGTTGGCGCCTTCACGAGGTTCGAAACCCTCGACCATTCCGGACGCGATGGTGGCTCCCGATCGCGAGACACCGGGGATGAGCGCCACCGCCTGCCCGAAACCCATCACGATTGCATCACGAAGACGCACCTCCGTGGCGCGACGCTTGCCCCTCTCGAGCACCTTCGATGCGACCATCACGATGCCCATGGCGATCATCGCCACCGCGACCCACTGGGGCTGTTCATTGAGCCGGTCGAGAGGATCGCGCAGGAGGAGTCCGGCGGCTCCCGCGGGAATGGTGCCGATGAGCATGAAGCTGAGGAGCCGCCTTCCTTCGCGGGTGAACCGCACCACCTCGCGCAGCTCATGCCGGTAGTAGACGAGCACGGCGATCAGCGTGCCGATGTGGAGCACGGCCGAGGTCGCCAGATCGGGGCCGTCGCGGTCGAGGAGCGCGGGCACCAGTACGAGGTGTCCACTGGACGAGATCGGGAGGAATTCGGTGAGCCCTTGAATCAGGCCCCAGAACGCGGCGTCGAGCATGCGGGACCGGAGCATAACGAGTTCCCGGGAGGCCGCACCTCAGGTGCCCAGCATGATCACCAGGTCACCCTGAGCTGCGGCAATGGCGACGGCACCGGCGTGCTCAGGAGGCACAGCAACCAGGCCCGGACTCGTCACGGCGAACGGGCCCGCTTCGGGTGCGGCTGCCACGATGCCCTCGACGTTCAGGTCTGCCGCCGGGGCGACCAGCCGCACGCGGCCGCCGACCGCGGCAGTTCCCGGGAGATCGACCGGGACCGCCCACCAGCCGGCCGGGACGCGGTCGTGCGATGCGACGGCCGCGGCCGTTATCGGCTCGCCCGGGGCGAGATCGCGGGCTGCCCGGCCATCTGTCGGCCCCGGATCGGGGAGAAGCCCCACCGGGACCTCGCGCCAGTCGACCTGGGCTGCGAAGGGCTGCCCGGCGAGCACCGTGTCGGCGGCGAAGGGGTACGGTACGGTCGCCCGTCCGCGCAGGTCGGCGGCGGCCGCCC
>JBFFFX010000097.1:0-8509 GCA_041557775.1 Acidimicrobiia bacterium
ACTTCGTGGAGCAGCCCGGGGCCCCCACCTGCCCCCAGCTGGCCGTGGTCAACATCCGCGGGCCGCTGTTCTTCGGAGCCACCCAGCACGTGGAGGACACCCTGCTGCGGAACCTCGCGGCGCGCCCCGACCAGCGCTACCTGCTGCCCGACTCGCTCCTGTTCGTGCGCGACGGCCTCATCTTCCTGATGGAGAAGCGCCTGGACTACATCCACGGCGTCAGCCTCGTGGACGGCCACTTGTCGAGCCGCTACATCAACAGCCGCACGGCGCCGAACGGCCAGGGCCCGTCGGCCAGCAGCACGCAGGGGCAGCCGATCCCGGACCAGGACTACATCCTGGGCCAGAAGCGCATCGGTCCCTCGATGGTCCAGTTCAGCTTCGCCGGGAATGATCCGGGCGACGAGGAAGGCCCCGACAAGGTCGCCTTCATCGCCGGCGGCCTCTACAACATCTACCCGATGATGGAGTCGTACTCGGCGAGCTCGTACTACCGGCTCACGAGCGACGCCGCGCGCAAGGGCTACGCCCAGGGCATCACCGGCAACAAGGCCGTGCTGTTCCTCGAGACGGCAACCGGCGCGAATCTGCGGTGCGGGCGCTACGGCCATGCCGCCGTTCAGCCCTGCCGAGATTGGAGGACCATCTCCAAGAGCCTGCGGTTCCACCGGACATGGACCCGGGGATTCAGGTGGTCGGCACGCCTCTCGGGGAGCTCCACACCGGCTGCAACGGCCGCAGCGTTCAGATCGAGGAGGTGGCACGGCCAGGCGTCCGGCGGCGGATTCCGAGCGACTGCACCATCCGAAGGTCTTCGTCCCGGTACCGCGCAGAGGTCCCACGCCTCCTCCCCGAGACCGAACCACTCGGCGACGCGCGCCACCGTGCAGATCCACGCCCAGAACCTCCACCTCGCCGCAGCACTCCACCACGGCCGCCCCGAACTCGCGGCGGCTCAGCCGGGGTTCGTCGTCGGGGACCAGCACCACCAACTCGCTCCCCGCCAGGCGGCTCAGGTCGACTTCGGCGGTGACGGCGCTCCAAGGCGAACCGGCCTCATCGGCGAGACCGACCCACAGCAGCTCGACCTCACGAGACCAGGGCGCTGCCGCCGACTCCCTGTCGACGAAGATCCGACGAGTCATCTGCGGACACGCTATGCCCGGTCCCGCTCCTCGGGCGGCCCGAGCGCCCGAAGGATTGAGCCGGCTCTCGACGCCCCGCCATCTACGGTGTGGATCCGGATAGAATCCCGCCATGCCTGTCACCCATGCTCCAGTACTCGTCACCGGCGCCACCGGTTTCCTCGGCGCCGAGGTCGTCCGGCAGCTCCTCGCAGCCGGCTATCGGGTGCGAGGGACGACGCGCAATGTCGGCAAGTGCGTGGCCGACGGCCATCTCGGTGCGCTGCCCGGAGCCGCGGAGCGCCTCGAACTCGTCGAGGCGGACCTGGTCCATGAGGGGGCCTTCGACGAGGCCATACAGGGCTGCGAGTACGTCATGCACACCGCCTCGCCCTACATCCTCGACGTCGAGGATCCCCAGCGCGACCTCGTCGATCCCGCCGTGCAGGGCACGCTCTCCGTGCTCACTGCCGCCAAGCACGCACCCAGCGTCAAGCGGGTGGTGCTCACCTCCTCATTCGCCGCCATCTCCGGTGAGGCGAGGGAGCACGTCTGGAATGAGGAGCACTGGAACGACACCTCCACACTGGACTCCGGTCCCTATGCGTACTCGAAGACGCAAGCAGAGAAGGCGGCCTGGGCGTTCATGGAAGGCAACGACGTGGCATTCGACCTCGTCGTGATCAATCCGACCGGCATCGTCGGACCGTCGATGGTCGGACACGTCAACCAGACACACCAATTCTTCGTCGACGCAACTCGCGGCGCCTATCCGGGGATCATCGACCTCGACTTCCCCTTCGTCGACGTTCGCGACGTGGCACTGGCCCACATTCGCGCGATGGAGACTCCGCACGCTTCCGGCCGGTATCTCACCAGCGCCGGCTCGGTCACGTTTCGGCGGATGATGGAGATCGCCGAGGAGGACGGCCACGGCGCGAAATACAAGCTCCCCAAGCTGTCGCTCGACAACCGCTTCGGCACCGCGCTCGTGAAGCTGGCGGCCACGTTCCAGCCGAAGGGCACGCGCGACTTCCTCAGGTCGACCCTTGGGAAGCGGTACGCCCTGGACACGTCCAAGGTCCAGGAGGAGCTCGGCATCGAGTTCACCACCCCCCACCAAGCGATCAGCGACGCTCTCACCGACCTCGAAGCCTGGGGACATCTCGGCAAGTAGCTCGGCCGGCCGAGCCATCCCGAACCGCAGATCCTGACCTGCTCTGCGACCGCGCGCGCTCGCAACTCGGACGCAGCAGGTCGTGGCACGACAACACGGCGCTGCCCAGCGGCCGGCTCACTCCGGTACCACATAGCGATTATTTGTGATAGATAACGCTCACATGAGCGCGAATTGGGTCACGCCCGCCGATCTCGAGCGACTGGGAATCTCCCTCGGCCAGACGGCGGACAGCCTCGCCACTTGGGAGGCCGTCACATGCGGGCTGCTCCACGACTTCGGGTACACGGCGACGGCCCGTGGGATCTCCGCCACCCTGCAGCGCTCCCAGGGTTTCGTCGACTCGTGGCGCCGTTCGCTGCTGAGACGGCTCGCTCTCCTCGAGGACCAGCAGAGGGTGCCCGTCGGTGCGGGCGCTCCGATGATCCTCGCCGGTGACCAAGGGCTGCAGGCCGGCAACCGGGGCGACGCACTCTGGCAGCTGTTCCGCGGGATTCCTGCACCCGCGCCGCCGGCGGCGATCGGCGGCGGGAACGGGCGTGCCGGCTCGACTGCAGCAGGGGAGATCCTGGCCGGAGCCCTACTCGATGCCCTCGAGACGCACGACCTCGGCCGCATCCTGGCGCTGCTCGATCGGCTGCTGCTCCACCTGACCGACGAGGACTTCGTGCTTGGTGTCTTCCACACCCTCGGTCCGGAGCGGACGGGGCAGTTCCCCCTCCTGATCATGAACCTCGGCGCCGACATCGTTGATTTGCACCGCTACCTGGCGCCCCTCGCCGCTGCTCTCGCCGTCGCCGTCGGCACCGGCCGGCTGCCGTTCACCGCCGGGGATCTGTTCGCCGGAAACGGGGGCCGCGGATTGACCGCCGCCGCCTACTTCGACTTCGCCGCGTTCGAAGCCGGATTCGTCGCCGGCGCCGCCACCGCCTTCCTCCCGGCGTTCCGCAGCCAGGAGGTCCCGCTCCACGGCGTGCCCTATCTGCTGCCCGACGGCCGGTACGCGGAAGACGACCCCCGCTTGCCGATCGTTCGCGCCCTGCTCGCCCTCGAAACGGCGGAGCAGCGTGTCGCGCTGATCGCGCTGACGGCGGAGGGGCTGCTGCCTGCGCTCGTGATCCCGGCCACGCCCTACGGCGATGGGGGCCGGGCGGTCGGGCTCCTGCTCGAGTCCCTCGCCACCTCGCCCGACACCGCAACCACGGCCACGATCGCCGCGCTCGTCGACGCGGCAGGAAGCGGCGTTCAGGCCGGCATCGCGCTCGGTGCAGCAAACGCCGTCATGCCGCACCTGACGGCGCTGATCGCCGGCACGAGGTACGGGCGGCGCCACGTCGACCTGCCCCAGTCGGCACTGCGGCGTGATCTCGATGGGCTCGACGACCCGCAGGCCGTACCTGCGTTCGTGGCGGCCATCGTCGCCCACGAGGCGTCACGAGCCGCGCTGAACGACGCGCTCGCGCTGCTGATCGCCGCGACGTTCGCGGCCTTCATCGACCCGGACGACCCCGCGTCGCTGGCTGCGCCGGCCGACGATCTCGGCGCGCTGCTCCGACTCGTCCTCACCGCCGAGATCGACGACGACCTCCGCGCCGGACGCGCCCGCGACGACACGAACGAAGCGATGCATGCGCTGTTCGGCGACGCGTTGGGTCTGCTCGGTTCGGGTCTCGTGCGCCTCGCCGTCACCGCCGATCTCGACAACTGGCTGATCAACCGGCTCCCTGCGATCGCCAGGGCCGGTCCCCCGATCGCAGGTGCCGCCGGACACACCGACGGCCACGGCGAGTACGCCTTGCTCCGCGGCTACGACACCCAGCGGGCGTGGGTCGACCTCGTCGTGTTCGCCGTCGCCGCCGAGTTGCATCGCCTGGGCCGTATTCGCCTCCCGCGGTCCTTACTCAACGGCGGGGAACCGGTGGTGCCCAACGATCCGGCCGGATGGGATGCGCTGCTTGCCGCCATGGAGGAGGCGGGCTACGACCCGGAGACGTGGTTCAACCACGCGGTCGCCATCGCCGGCTACGCCATCCCTGCGCCAAGCGGGTGACTCGGAGGAACTCGGTGCACAGAGACCCGGTACGCAGCACCCGGCGCGGAGGGACCCGGCGCCGCGGCACCGGGTCCCCCGGCGACAGGTGTCGCAACCGGCTACGGACGGGAGATCGTGATCGATGTCCCGTCGCTGTCGCCGTCGGGATCCGTGTTGTCTGCGGGTGCGTAGGTCAGCGGGGCGTGCGTGATGTCGCTCACCGTGAAGGTGTCCCGCGGGCCCCGTGCACTGAAGACGATCTCGCAGTAGCCGGCCTTGTCGGTGATGCACGAGCTGACCTGGCCGCGGCGCCAGGTCCCCGTCACGGTGGCGTTCTCCACCGGGTCGCCGTTGCCGTCGCCGACGTAGACGTCGACGAAGGCGTTCCACGCCTTGCCCTGGGAGACGCCGTAGCCATCGAGGTCGACGATGTGCACCGTGCCGCCGCTCACCGGCGCGGTCACCGTCACCGTCCCCGATGCGGTATCCGTGCCACCGCCGTTGTCCGTCACCGTCAACCCGACCGTGTACGTCCCACCCGCCGCATAGCTGTGCGACGGATTCTGCGCCGTCGACGTGGTCCCATCACCGAAGTCCCAACTCCAACTCACCACCGAGCCATCGCCATCGGTCGAAGCATCGGTGAAGTCACAATCCAGATCCGAACAACTCGACGTGAACCCCGCCACCGGCGGAACGTTCGGCGTGGCCGGGCCGACGCCGTCGACCACCAGCGCAAACGGCTGGGGGCCCATTGGGACGTTGAAGCCGGAGACCGTGACCGTCCACGTGCCCGCCGCTGCGTTCTGCACGTAGACGTTCTCGACGTTGTTGACCCGGTCGGCGCTGCCGCCCGTCGCCGACCAACCGCCGCTGAAGACGTTGCCGGTGAAGGTCCCGCCGGGTCCGGAGACGGTCAGGTCCAGGTCGTTCACGAGATTGACCGCAGCCGTCTCGGTCGACGGATAGTCACTCCAGACCAGCGACACCCGCAGGTCTGTGCCGCCGCCGGTCGTGTAGCTGTAGGAAGCGGTGCCGTTCGTCGCGAGCCCCGCCGCCTCGTCGACCCACTCGGCGGAACCGTCGACCGAGTCAGCGAGGTTCACCAGACCCCATCCCTCGTGGTTGTTCGGGATCGGGTAGTCGTTGTCGTTGAACCCGTCGTTGTTCTCATCGACCAGGTCGACCGCCGAGTTGATCAGCGACGCCTTGGTCAGCGCGGCGCTGGCGCTGTGCCCGTGCGCCTTCTCGTAATAGTCGCGGACCACGGCGGCGGCGCCCGCCACGATCGGGTTCGACATCGACGTGCCGCCCATGTACTTGTACTGCTCGTTGACCGGGAAGCCCCAGCCGTCGTATTGGAAGGCTCCGTTGCGCGGGTTGGTGACCCCGTCGTAGCCCTCTTGGTAGAGATCCGAATAGCCGGAGACGATCCACGTGCCGGGGGCGACGACGTCCGGCTTGATGCGGCCGTCGTCGGTCGGGCCGCGGCTCGAGAACGCGGCGAGCTGCTCGGCGTGGCCGGCGCTCGGGTCGCTCGCGACCGGGTTGGCCGGGTAGTCGGCCGGCCACGCCTCACCGTAGGTGAAGAGCGTGTTCTGGCCGGTGCAGTCGTTGCCGATGGTTGCGTCGCACGACCAGTCGCCCCGGCGGTCGTTCTCGCTCGCCCCCACCGTGAGCAGGTTCTTCGCCGTGGCCGGCGAGCCCATCGAGTCCTCGTCGACCTCGCCGTTGGCGTCGCCGTCCACGCCGGCATTGCCCGCCGACGTGGTCATGAGGAAGTCGGGGTTGTTCCAGATGAAGGTGTCCACCGACGCCGCATCGGCGGTGTACTGGCCGGCCACGCTCGAACCCCACGAATCCGAGTGGATCCGGGCGCCATCGTCGTAGGCGGCCTGCAGCAAGTCCTGGAGGTCTTCGGGCAAGCCGAGGAGGTAGTAGCCGTCGGGGTAGGACAAAGCGCAGACACTGCGCATGTCCGCGTAGTCCTCGACCGCCTGAAACACGAGACCGGCACCCGGCGCCGTTCCCCGTCCCAGGCCCGTGGCATTGCCGCTGCCAAGCACGGAGACGGCGACGTGTGTGCCGTGGCCCGAGTCGACATCCTGCGCCCCATCCGGGAACACCCGGTAGCAGCCGCGGGAGCTGACGCCCGGCCAATCCTGCACCGACACGATCCGTGAGGCACTGATGTCCGGATGCGCACCGGTTGCGCTGCCGTCGCCGAGACCCGTGTCGGCCACGGCCACGATCTGGGTCGATCCGTCATATGGGGAGGCGTTGGCCCCGATGATCACGCCGGCGCCGTACTCGTTGTGCTTCTCACGAAGGGTGAAGTTCTCGATCCAGGCCACATCGGCGATGGCTGCGACGGCATCGAGCATCGCACGATCGGCGGAGATCACCACGATCGAGCCGTTGCCACCCAGGACCTCGGCCCCCGCGGCGACGATCGCCGTTTCGGTGGCGACGCGCACACCGCCACGTTCGACGCGGACCCAGTAGACGCCCTCCGCGGCAAGGTCGGGACTGAGCTTGTATTCCGGTTCGAAAGGTCCGATGAAACGCACGCCATCGAGCCGGGCAGCGTCGGCGGCCATCCCACGCGTCATGCGAACCTTGTAGGCGAAGTCGGGAACGTACGCCACGATGTCGCCGCCTGCGGCATGCAGCGCATCGGCTTGCGACTGCAGGATCGGGCCATCGAACTGTACGAGGTAGTAGCCGAGGTTGCGGGAGTTCACGGCGGCGTCGACGTCAGCTCCGCGGGCAGGACTGATCTCGGCGGCTTTGAGCCGCAGCGCGGGATCGTCGCGCTCGATGCCTGCAGCGCCGGAAGATGCGGTCGCCACCAACGTCCCCGACAACAACATCAGAACAACGAGCAGCCGCACCGTCCTTCGGATCGCCATACCTTCCCTCCGTGCATCGCCAGCAGCGCCGCTCTCACTCCGCGACGAGTGCACCGAGAGTACCCAGCCTGCGGGACACGAGTATGGGCCCGCCGCCCCATTCGCTCAGACCTGCAACTGGCGGTAGCCTCCACGGTCAGTGACAGGGCATGTCTGTGCGCACCACGGTGGTAGACGGTGCGCTAGGTAGGCAGGGATACGTGGCGAGGACCATGCAGGGCAGACGCGATCAGGTCGACGGCGTCGACATTCGATGGATCGACGCGCCCGCACCGTTCACGGCCACCCTCATGTTCAGGGTCGGTCCCACGGACGAACGGCTGAAGACCGCAGGAATCACGCATCTCGTCGAACACCTCGCCCTCGCCGGCCACCGGAGGCCACACCACGCCTTCAACGGGGAGGTTCACCCGAGCCACACAGCCTTCTGGGCGTCCGGCAGTCCGGCGGAGGCCACCGACTTCATCGGGTCCGTCTGCCGGAGTCTCTCCGACCTCGACATGGCTCGCCTCGAGCCTGAGGCACGGGTGCTGGCGGCCGAATCGGCCACACGGCCGGCGCCCCTCTACGCAGAGATGCTGGGGGTGTGGTTCGGACCGAACGGCCCGGGCCTGCTCGGCGGCCGCGAGTACGGGCTCGATTGGGTGGGACCCAGCCACGTGGGCTCCTGGGCCTCCCGCCACTTCACGGCAGGCAACGCGCTGCTCACGCTCACCGGACCGCCACCATCGGATCTGCGGTTGGCGCTTCCTCAGGGACAGCGACACGTCCCGGAGATGCCGCCGCCGGACGTCGGGTTCCGTCCTGAGTCTCTGGTCAAGCTGCGCTCCGAGCCGAACGGCGTCAGCCTCGGCACCGTCGCTGCCCGCTCATCTGCGCTGATGATGGGGGTCGACATCCTCGGCCATCGGCTCCGCCAGCGGTTGCGGCACGAGATGGCCATGGTCTATTCGGTTACCGTCCGCTACCAGCCCTTGTCGGCCCGCGACGCCTTCATCTACCTGGCTTCTGAATGCCTCCCCGAGAACGCAGAAGAGGTCAGCCGCGCCTTTCTCGAGACTCTCACCGAGCTGCACACGAACGGACCCACGAGCGAGGAGATGGAAGATGCGCGCCGGTTCCCCGGGAACGGGTCGCTGGATCCGGCCGCAGTGGCCAGGAACGAGCTGAACCGCCTCGGACTGGACGAACTCGCCGGCTACCGCGTGATCTCCCTCGACGAAGCGCTCCACGAGCGCCCAGTCGCTGCCGACGACGCTGGCGA
>JBFFFX010000098.1:0-8391 GCA_041557775.1 Acidimicrobiia bacterium
AATACGGCGTCCCCGAGGAACTGCTGCGCCGGGCGGCGCTGGCCAGGGCCAGATGGGATGGCACCCCCGCTCCGCAGTTCGCCGGCGAGGCACCTGCGCCGGCGGCGGTCGCCTCGGCCGGGGGTGGAGCCGCACCGGCGGCCGTCGCCGTCCCGGCCATCCCGGAGGGCGTCCGCACCCAGCGGCTGCTCACGGTCGTCAAGGCCGGAGCGATTCAGCAGGTCAAGTCGGAACCGACCGACAAGGTCAGCACCTGGCCCCACCTGGTGGCGATCGAGTTCGTGGCGCTGCTCGTCTGCACGGCCGCCCTGTTCGTCTTCTCGATCTACGTGGACGCGCCGCTGCTCGAGTTCGCCAACTTCAACGAGCAGCCGAACCCCTCGAAGGCCCCGTGGTACTTCCTGGGCCTGCAGGAGCTCCTCGCCTACTTCGACCCGCAGGTCGCCGGCGTGCTCATCCCCGGCTTCGGTCTCGGCGGTCTCGCCATCATCCCCTACATCGACCGCAACCCCTCGGTGCGGCCGTCCGACCGCAAGCTCGCCATCATGATCTTCAGCTTCTTCCTGTTCGCCTCGGCGGTACTGACGATCTACGGCTCGTTCTTCCGCGGCCCCGGGTTCAACTTCACGTACCCGTGGACCGACGGCATCTTCTTCGACTTCTGATCGGCACTCATGAGCGCAACGACACTCTTCATCATCGGCATCGTCGCCGCAGGGCTCCTGGCCATCGCGGGGGTGCTGACGATCGCCGCCTTCCGGGGAGGCGAAGCCGATCCGATCACCGGTGAGTTCGACAGGCGCGCCCGGCGCCGGGACCGCATCGCCGCCAAGGAGCGGGAGGCGGCCGGGGCAGGGGTAGCGCTGCTCGCTCCCCCGGAAGCCGCCGAAGCGGAGGTCGAGGAGCAGCCTCCCCCGCCGGACCCGCTGTCGTTGCGGGAGGAGCTGACGCCGAACGAGATGGGCGTGACCCGCCGCAAGTTCTTCAACCGGTCGCTCCTCGCCATCTTCGGCATCTTCCTCGGCCAGTTCGCCATCGCCAGCCTCGCCTTCTTGTGGCCGAAGCTGAAGGGCGGGTTCGGCACGCCGATCAAGGTCGGCCCGGTCGACGCCCTGCGGGCGGAGATCCTCCAAGGCGACGGGTCCATCGTCCCCAAGTTCGTCGCCGAGGCACAGAGCTGGATCGTCCCCTTCGACGACGCCGACCTCGAGGGCAGCTCCTTCGAGAGCACCCCTGAGGTGGTCGCCGGCGGCGGAGGAGGCGCACCGGGATTGATGGCGCTGTGGCAGCGCTGCGTCCACCTCGGCTGCCGGGTCCCCGAGTGCCTGAGCTCCCAGGGTTTCGAGTGCCCGTGCCACGGCTCCCGGTACAACTTCCACGGTGAGTACGAGAGCGGACCGGCGCCGCGCAACATGGATCGCTTCGCCGTCGAGGTCGACGCCGCAGGCAACCTCGTCGTCCTGACCGGTGAGGTGCGGGAAACGGCCCGCGCCAAGACCAAGACGATCCCGTACCCGCAAGGCCCGTCGTGCGTGTGAGGGCTGCGTGATGTTCGAACTGCTCGGGCCGCTCCTGGCCGTCGCCGAAGAAGCACCGACCGAACCGTCCAACGTCGGGATCGGTTCCGTCGTCCTGACCGTCGCCGCGGCGGCGTTCCTGGCATGGGTCGGCTACCTCATCCTCAGCAGCCGGCGCGCCGGCCGGGCCGAGGAGACGCCGCAGAACCTGCAGCCGTACCTCTCCGACGACGAGCTGGAGAACACCCGCATCACCCGGGTGCTCAACGTCGCCGTCGTATCCGCCGCGGTGCTCGCCATCGTCATGCCCGTTTACTACGTCAACGAGGGCGACCGCCAGGTGGCGGCAGCCGAGAAGTTCCACGAGAAGGACGTCGAGGAAGGCGAGAAGTGGTTCGACCACTTCTCGTGCATCGAGTGTCATGGACCGGAGGGCGTCGGCGGCGCCGCTCCGTTCGTGGAGGCGCGCAGCGGCCTGGACGTCGTCTGGACCGCACCGTCGATCAACGACGTGTTCCTCCGCTTCTCCGAAGAAGAGGTGCGCCACTGGATCGAGTTCGGCCGCGCCGGGACGCCGATGCCTGCCGGCGGCTTGGAAGGCGGCGGCGCCATGACCGAGCAGGAGGTCGACCAGGTGCTCGAGTACCTGCGCAGCGTGCAGATCGGCCAGGGCGAGGCCCTCGACGAGGTCGCGGGGATCGTCGACGACGCGCTCAGCCGCATCGCCGGCGGCCACGCCACCGTCGCCCGGCTGGTCGCCGAGCAGGAAGCGGTGCTGGAAGACACACAGACCGCACCCGACCGCTTCGAGCAGATCGAGGCGCTGCCCGATGAGGTGCGGAACCTGCTTGCCGGCGACGGCACCTGCACCGACGCCTCTGCAGCAGTCGTCGGCTCGAGCTGCGCCGAGGCCGGCGCCGACGAGGATCGCGACGGATTGTCCGACGCCGCCGAGACCCGACTCTCGGAGATCGGCCGACTCGTCGACGAGGTCGTCGTCGTGCGCCGCGTCGAGGACAAGACCGACGCCGAAGGCGTTCCCATCACCGACGCCGACGGGAACCGGGTTGCGGAGACCGTCTTCGTCGAGGATCCCGGGCTGCCGAACCTCTACGCCCTCGAGCTCGACCCGAACAACCCGTTCACCGGGACCGATCTCGGCGGGAATCCCGTCGCAGACCTGGAACGGGCCGAGGTCTTCCTCCGGGATCTCGACACTGCACACCTCACCCTCAGCGTGATCGACGAGCGCCAGGACGCGTTCCTCGACAACGTGACGTCCGGGCTCGACTTCCTGAAGGCCTCGCTCGAGGCCGCGGCGTGGGAGGTCGACTTCGATGCGGTCGCCGCCGACACCGGACTCAGCCCTAGTGAGGCGGAGCGCGCCGTCGGTCTGTTCAACGGCTACTGCGCCCGCTGCCACACCGGCGGCTATCAGGCGGGAGTCGCCTACGAGCAGGAGGCAGGGAGCGGGGCATGGGGTCCGTCGCTGCTCGACGGACGATCCCGCATCCAGTTCCCCGACACCGAGGACCAGATCCAGTTCATCATCAGCGGGTCGGAAGCCAACGTGAGCTACGGGATCAACGGGCTCGGCTCGGGCCGCATGCCCGGCTTCGGCCAGATCCTGAGCGCCGAGGACATCGCGTTGATCGTGGCGTACGAAAGGTCCATGTGATGATCGAGCGCCGTGGCACCCTGGAACGCATGTGGCGCGACGAGCGCGGACTGTCTGCGCTGGAGACGATCGGCATCATCGCCATCATCATCTCGCTGCTCGCCTTCGTCCCGCCGCTGCGCGGCTGGCTCGGCGATGCCTACGACGCCATCTTCAAGCAGGTCGACGGCACCACCGGCGAGACCTCCGACTTCTCGATCGCCGCTCGAGGCATCCTCATCACGATCGTGGCCGTCGGCGCTTTCCTGGGCACGGGCTTCCTGCTGCTGTACACCAACCTCGGGACGCGCCTCGCCTTCCTGGTCACCGGAGCCGCCACCTTCGGCTGGCTCGTGATCGGCAGCTTCCTCTTCGTGGTCTACGCACCCCGCGGCCTGCGGCCGGCGAACCTGGAGGGGCTCAACGCCTTCCAGATCCGCGTCCCGGCGATCGCGGTCACCCTCGGATCGCTCGTGCTCTTCCTGATGTTCGTCGCCGCCCTCGACAAGTACGAGAAAGAGGACGCTTCGGCCTAGCGCCCGGGCCGGGGCTCCTGCGGGACCGGTCAGCTCTGCTGCAGGTGATACGTCAGGATCTGCAGCTCCGTCGACAAGTCGACGCGCCGCACCTCGACGCCTTCCGGGACATCGATGATCGCCGGAGCGAAGTTGAGGATCGAGCGGAGGCCCGCACCGGTGAGCCGATCGGCAACGTCCTGGGCGGCCCATGCGGGCGTGGCGATGATGCCGATGGCCACTTCTCGGTCCTTCACGATCGCCTCGAGCAGATCCAGCGGTTCCACCTTCGTGCCGGCGATCTCCACGCCGACCTTGGAGTGGTCGGCGTCAACGATGCCGACGACCTCGAAGCCCCAGGTCTGAAACCCACCGTAATTGGCGAGGGCGGAACCGAGGTTGCCGGCGCCAACGATCACGACCGCATAGTCGTGTGTCAGGCCGAGCGCCCGGCGAATCTGGTTGCGAAGAGCGGTGACCTCGTAGCCCACGCCGCGCGTACCGTGACTGCCGAGAAAGGAGAGGTCCTTGCGGACTTGGGCCGACTTTACCCCGGACAACGCTGCAAGCTGCTCCGATGAGCACGTGCTTTGCGAGATGGGGAGCGCGGCCAGGGTCCGGAGGTAGACCGGCAGCCGCGAGACCGTTGCCGACGGGATCGGTGTCTTCAAGGGTCCGAGGATAGCGCCGGAGAGCGGCGGATCGCCCCGCCTACCCGGGCCCGACGGCCCTAAACCCCTTCGCGCGGCTCGATACCATTGACACGTGACTCACCAAATCAACACATATGCCGGTCTTGCCCTGCTGACCATGGTCATCGTCGTCGCCAGCGCACCCGCGGCGCACGCCGCCTGCGACGATCACTTCCCCGAGCAACCGTGGGAGCGGATCGGCGAGACGGAGGTCCTGACCGTCTCTGCCGTTGGGCTCGGTGAGAGCCAGGCGCTGCGCTACTCGAACGAGGCCAACACGATGATGCTCCTCCTCGAGCAGGACTTCGGACCGCTCCCCGCGCTGGACCTGTGTATCTACGGACCCGACGTGCGTCTCGATCCGACGGGCTTGGCCCCACCAGGTCAGCTCCTCCACGCCGCGGTCTTCAACGAGTCGCGCACGATCTACATCAGCGCACTCCAGCCGCGCTTCTTCACCGGAAACCAGGCCTTCGGGCTCGCGTACGCCGCGCTGTGGAACGTGGCGATGGAGGAAGGACAGACCGGCTACCCCGAACCCTTGGCGACGACGATCGGCCAGTGGTACCTCGCCCGCGTGACCGACAAGCTGGAGCTGCATCACAGCCAGATGCGGGGCGGTGCCTTCTTCCGCGACCCCTCGGGGGAAGGCATCGACGCGCTTCCCTGGGCCACAAACCAGCAGCCGGCCGTCTATGTCTGGAATCCGCAGTTCCAAGAGTCGCCGATGAGCGACTTCATCGCCTACGCGGTGCGGACCCACGGGCCCGAGGTGCTGCGCGACCTGGACGGTGAGCGCTGGGCCGACATCGAGGCCGCCTGGTCGGGTGATCTGCGGGAGGAAGCCCTCGAAGGGAGGTCATCTGGGAACGCCTGGATGATCGGTCTTGCGATCGTCATCGGCTCCGTGGCCCTCGCCGTCCTCGTCGCCTGGCTCGCCCGGCGGCAACGGATCCGCGCCCACGAGGAGGCGAGGGCGCGCGCCGCCGAGGAAGCGAAGGGCTCGGCGATCGTCTGAGCCGGGCGGCAGAGGTCAACCGGGCCGGGCGAACCGGAGCCGCATGAGCGCCTTCACGACATCGCGACGGCTCATGCGTCCCTCGGCGAGCACCTTTCCGCCGCCGAAGAGCACCGGCACCCGCTCAGCGAAGGCGGCTTCCGCAGATGGGTCGGTGGCGATGTCCACCTTCTCCACCGCCACGGCAAACCATGGCGCCACCGTGCGCACGTGACCCCAGACGTCGTCACAGAGCGAGCACGGCGAGGTCGTGAAGAAGCGCGCCCGGCCGCGATCAGACACGGCGCGCACCGGAGTAAGGTCGGTCGATGCGACCGACAACCGCCGCCGTCGTCCTGGGTCTCCTGCTCGTCATCATCGGCGCGTTCCTCGTGAAAGCTCAGACGTCGGGGTTCACACCCTGAATCTCGATCCGGTTGCCCCCGCGGGGCCGAAGCAGCGTGAGAGCGACGTTGGCGGCGAGCGGGAAACGATCCTCGACTCGCCCACCGCGTACTGCGACCGCCATCTGACCGTACGAATCGATGTGCAGGAGGCCGTCGCCCGAGTCCACGTCCCCGTACGCGGTCACCCACCGCAGCCGGTGCTCCGCCGCACCGATACGCATGGTCACGTCGTCGCCTGGCGCGAGACCGAGCAGGGCGAGGTCCCCGGGTGAGATGTTGGTTTGTGCGTTGCCGAAGTGGTCGACCCACAGCACCTCCCCCACGGCGGCGTCCCCTTCGTGCTCGACGAGCGGGATCATCAGCGGGGTGACGGCGTCGGGGGCCATCGCCGGACCGAGGTCGTCGATCGTCGCCTGACCCGAGGCGATGACCGCCGCGGCCGGAGCGAAGAGGTCCCGGCCGTGAAACGTCGCCCCCTCGGCCGGGAGCCGCAGCTCGGGGTTCTCGATCGACACGATCCGGTCGGCCCCACCCACCATCGCCACCGCGGGTGCGAGCAGGCCGTTGTCGGGACCGATGAAGTGGCCCCACGGCGTCCGGGCGCAGATCGCTTTGCGCGCCGTACCCACTCCGGGGTCGACCACCGCCAGCGCCACGCCCTCCGGCAGGTATTGGACCGAGCGAAGCAGCGCCAGGGCCGCGGCGCGCACGTCGCCGCGGGGAAAGTCGTGACCAACGTCGATGACCCGCACCTCGGGTGCGATGCGGGCGATCACCCCGTGCACGACGCCGACGAACTCATCGACGCGGCCGAAGTCGGAAAGGAACGAGACGGGGACAACCATCGGCGCGGAGAATAGCTGTGCTGCCCATAGACGCTGTTGACACTCGGCCCGAGCCGCTGTCACCGATCGGATACAGGCCCGGCGACCAGCAATGCGAGCCGGGCGCATTCGTGCCGCTCGGCGCTATTCGGCGGGATGTGAGCGCTCGTGAATCGGGATTTGGCGATCGGTGTGATTGCAGGAGAGTCACCTGATGTCCAATCCAGGCGGCGCCTTTGCGACGTGTCTTCCGCAGGCTGCGGCGTATAGACGTGGGGACCTGGTATCGTGATGTCAGCTGCTTCGGCGGTGACTCACTCTCTTCTTGTTTTCGGACCGGACTGCGCCTGAGTCGGTACCGGAACAACTGACTCCAGAGAAGCACACGGCTTCTCGCACAGAGAGGCGATCCGCCATGAACATCTACGTAGGCAATCTCCCATTCGACGCGACCGAAGCGGACCTCCGCTCGTTGTTCGCCGACTTCGGGCCAATCACTTCAGTTGCGGTCATCGCTGACCGTGACACCGGTCGCTCCCGCGGGTTCGGGTTCGTCGAGCTCGGCGACGAGACCCTCGCCGGCAAAGCCGTCGGACAGCTCGACGGCCATGACTGGAACGGTCGGCAACTCACCGTCAACGAGGCCCGGCCTCGCGCCACCAGGTCCTGACCGTCACCGACACAGACGCCGTCACCACCGAGGACGCCGCGCGGCAGGCGGGGACCTTCTCGTCCTGTCCGCGGTGTTCTGTGGTGATTCCGCGATCGCGCATGGACATGCACTTGGCCCATGCGCACAACATCGGGCCCGTCAAGAATCGGAAGCACCGAGGTCGCAATGGCCGCGGTCGCCAGCGTCGATCATTCCACGAATGACGTTGCTCAACTCACTGGTCCTCGGGGAACCGTGCTCAGTGACGACCTGCGACTCGCGGGTGGTCACCGGCACGTTCCTCGGGATCGAGGTCGCCCATGGCGACCGATCGATCCTCGTCAGATCACCGGATCGCACATACTCGATCCCGTTCGGATCGGTGCTTTCGACCTCGGGTTCCCGTCGTCATGCCGCGTGATCCCCGACTGATCCGCCATCTCCGGCTCGTCACGTCAGACGAGGAACCGATCTCCTGCAATCTTCACGTCGGCAATCTCGGCGGCCATACCACCGCAGACGATCTCCGGGTGATCTTCGCCAAGCACGGCGCGGTCGTCGACACCGAAGTCATCACCGATCACCACAGCGGCAGATCCCGTGGCTTCGGATTCGTCGAGATGGCGTCCCCCCAGGACGCCAAGGCTGCCATCGAGTCGGTCAACGGTCATCTCGTCGATGGTCGAGGCATGACCGTGGCAGCCGCCATCGAACGTCACCGATGAAACCCAGCGCAGCACGCCCAATCGACGCCGGACGCCAGCGATGTCTCAGCTGCGGTCACCCGCGCAGCGAGCATCACGGCCCGGCGGACTCCAGCAGGACACATTGCGGAACCGCATTGACCAGCCACTGACCCGAGGTGGCGTCGGTGTCTACGGCTCCGGGTCGATGGCGTTCTCTTCGGCCAAACGCGCGGCGATCTCGGACATGAGTTTCATGTGCGCCCGGTCTCCCTCCATCCCGACCCTACGCGTGCCCAGGTCCTCGAGAACATCGGCAAATCCGTACACCACCAAAGTGTCGTGCTCGTGGACTGCGGTGTGGCCCCGCGGCGCACCGAGGAACGTGCCGTCCGCCCGGCGAATCCCCAACACCAGCACCCCCTCGTCGGGAAGGTGCAGGTCGGC